>CADEDX010000030.1 GCA_902826195.1 uncultured Bradyrhizobium sp.
GGTCGTTGCTCGATCCCAGTTCAAGGACCTTCACAAGTTGGCGTAGCCAGGCCGCGTCGAGTCTTCCCTCCGGTACGAGCACAGTGGGGTGCATCAGCGCATAGATTGTCGCGTCCCGGTTGGAGAGCAGAAGACTTCGGATGGGTTCTGTGCGTCAGCCTCAAGTGGTGCTTTTGCCAATGGCTTAGATCGTAGCTTGCCGCACGAGTTTGCAACCATCTGAATTTCGTGGGGATGAGGAATCGAGGCGACTATCGGCGAATGAGTTGTAACGATGGTTTGTGTAGCCAATGTTTGCATCATTCGAAGCAATTTCGGTTGAAGCGGTGGAGGTACGTGGAGCTCAGGTTCCTCGATGACCATCATGAAGCCGTCGCCAGCAGCGACTCGAAGTTGGCCGAATCTCATGAGAAGAATGAGTGTTTGAAGCGAAATTAACCGCTGCCTTGGCGTCGCGACGGCAAGGGCACGTCCTCGCCCTCGGCAAAATGTGGAACCACACTTTCTAGAATTCCCTCACTATCCGTAGTGGTGATCCGCAGCTTAAGTTTAGTCTCCCTCCCCAAGAGCGCTGCGATATCCGCGTTGATGTTGCCAACAAGGTCGCTGAGGTGGGCGTCGGTCTCAAGAGGGTTTTGAGGCATTCGGAGTCTTGCTCGTTCTGCGAGAACTGCAGCTGCTGGCCGACCTTCGACATAAGAGACCACTCTTCGGAATAACTCCGATCCAAAAGAAATTGTCCGATCCCAGGTGCGACTAGCGGGGACGAGAAAAAATCCGATCTTTCGGATCAATTCTGACGGTACTGGCTCAATGACCGCCTCGTCTGCAAGCGGGTCGATGTCAACATCGTAAAAGTATCTGACCGTTAATGTCTCAAGGCTTTCGTGGTCGAACCTCGCCGTGACGGCAATCTGACAGGTGAGTAAATCCGAGTCCCTATCTTTTTCCGGTTTTATCGCTGCGGTATCGACATCAAGCCACTTGATCGTTCCACGGCCCCACCGAAACCAGTCGGGATGGTTGGCAGGATCGTTCGGCTCGAAGCCGGTGATAGATGCGACTATGTTGATTCGTGATGCTTCCGCAGGTTCAGATCCCGTGAAATCATGCTCGGTGAGGCTTCGGACGAGGCGGTCCCTGCCAAGAACAAGTGCTAACGCTTCGGTGATTGTTGTCTTGCCGCAATTGTTGGGTCCAACCAACATCGTGAACCGTGAGAGATAAATCACCAACGCGGACGCCTCGAAATCCATTGATTTCTAGCTTGCTAACAATCATGACGATCCCCCGGAGACAGCGGCTCCGTATCTAAGGAACAATTGTCACGGACACTTAGGACACGTGGTCGCCACCGCGGCCGAGTCATCTGACTGGGCCGTTCCAAGTTGTCCCAATTTGCCTTGGCCGCGGCCTCCAAATTTCCTTTAGCTCGGGCTCGCCACCGGTCTGCAGAGCCACCGTGGTGGATAGGCCATCGATGCCGTAAGCATCATCCTACGTCCCTGCCGGCCCCTGATTCACATCAACCACATGCCGGTCCTGCCCGACCGTAATGACAATCGTGTAGCTCTTCTTCCCGCCTTCCTGATCGGTCGGCGGCGCGACGTGCAATTGGCCGCCGTACCATTCGCCGGGCATGAGCGTGTTGTCCTTGATCACCGTCTGCTCAAGCACCGCCATGTTGCGCTGTCCGTTTTCGATGGTGGCGGCGAACATAGCCTCGTTTTGCGCGGCGGCATTGTTCTGTGCGATCGCAGCGGCGGTCGGGCTGTAGAACGAACCCGTGCGGCCGCTTGGCGTCGTGTAGGTGCCGTAGCCGGCGCGTGAGGCGCTGTAGGAATTTGCGGCGCCCGCGACGCCAGCGAGAACGGCGCGCGCGACCTGCCGATTCTTTTCTTCCCGCTGCAGCATTTCGAACGTGACGATCTGCATCCCGAAATCGGAGCCACCGACGTGTTGGGTGGCTTCGACCTGAGCGACGCGGAATTCGGTCGGCTGCTTGCCGATGTTGTTGATGCCGACGACGAACACCGGCCGGCCGTTGGCCTGCAACTGGCGCGCCGCTGGGCGTACCAGCACCAGCGAGTTCTTCTGGCGCGACACGAGCGCTGGCTGCCCGTCGCGCACCATCGCCTGTTGCTGCGGATTGGAAGTTCGAAACGCGATGGTGTCGCCGGTTGAAACGCAGCCGCCCAGCGCGGCGCACAGCGCCACGATTCCCAGATTACGCATAATCAGCCCCCCAAGACTTGCGGCTATACAAGCGCAACCGCAGGACGTGGACAAGCAGGCATTCCCGTCTTTTCGGGGAATACGTGGATAACAAAGGCTTAGACGTGGATGGCCGGGTCGAGCCTGGCCATGCCGGAGCGTGAGGTGATCCTGCCGCAAAAGAAAAGCGGCCGGGTCTGTCGACCCGGCCGCTAAATTCCGATCCGCCGATTTAAGCTTGCGCTCAGCCCGCCTTCTTCTCGAACACCGGCTTGCCGACCTTCTTCTCGATCGCGCGCTTGAGATCCAGCGCGCGCGGCGAGAGCAGGTCGGCCTTGGCCTTGAGCAGGAACTTGTCGAGGCCGCCATTGTGGTCGACGCTCTTCAGCGCGTTGGTCGAGACGCGCAGGCGCACGTTGCGGGCGAGCGCGTCCGAGATGAAGGTGACGTTGACCAGGTTGGGCAGGAAGCGCCGCTTGGTCTTGATGTTCGAGTGGCTCACCTTGTGGCCCACTTGCGGGCCCTTGGCCGTCAGTTCGCAGCGCCGGGACATTTCAAAATCCTCTTCCATCCCCGCCATGGCCAAGCCGCTTCTCGCGGGCGCCGCGGGGGTCCAAAATCGCGTCCATTTTCAGGAACCGCGGACCTATAGGGGCAGACGGCCAGCCGGTCAAGGTTTTTGGCAGGGCGAGGATCGCCGATCCGGCGGGTTTATAAGAGGTTCCAGCCACTTAGGCCATCATATAAAGGGCGCAATCGCCGCCGACACCGTCGCTGGGCGGGAACGACCCTGGCCTCCCATGCGCGGGTGGAGGCTTTGCGAGGTCCGATGTGTGCGTATCCCGAAAGCCTCGCGCGTTGCTTGTCGGAACTTGCTGCCTACATGACCAACCATTCGCGCCGATCCCGGGATCTTGGATTCGTGACCTCCCACCGCACCGTTTCGCTCGCCGCCCGGCTCGGCCTTGGCCTGGCCGCTGCCGCATGGTCGGCGCTGGCGCCGCAGGCTGCCACGGCGCAGGGTCGGCTGGAGGCGCAATATGAGGCGACGCTGGCCGGCATCCCGGTCGGCAAAGGCAACTGGGCCATCGAAATCGGCGAAGACACGTTTTCGGCCGCCGCCCAGGGCGGCACCGCCGGCCTGTTGAAGGCGTTTTCCGGCGGCTCCGGTTCGGGCGCCAGCCAGGGCAGGGTGGTGAACGGCGCGCTGGTCGCCAATGCCTATTCCGCGACCACCACGACGCAGAAGAAGTCCGAAACCATCCGCATGGTGCTGGCCAACGGCACGGTGAAGGAATTTTCGATCGATCCCGCGCCGCCGGTCGATCCCGACCGGGTCGTCGTCACCGACGCGCACCGCAAGGGCGTGCTCGATCCCATGACCGGCACGATACTGCGCGTCGCCGGCAATGGCGAACTGCTAAGCCCGGATTCCTGCCGCAGCGGCACCGGCATCTTCGACGGCCGTATGCGCTACGACCTCAAGCTCGACTTCAAGCGCCTGATCACCGTGAAGGCGGAGCGCGGCTATCAGGGCCCGGCGCTGGTCTGCGCGGTCTATTTCACCCCGGTCGCCGGCTACATCCCCGACCGCCCGGTGATCAAATACCTCGCCAGCGAGCGGCGGATGGAAGTCACCTTCGTGCCGATCGCCGGCACACGGGTGCTGGTCCCGTTCCGCATGACGATCCCGACGCCGTTCGGCCAGGCGATGCTGGAAGCGACATCGTTCGTGACATCGGCGACGCCACCAAGGGTGGCGAAGACGAATTAGTTGGCGCGCGGGCGCTCCCTTCTGCCTTCTCCCCTTGTGGGAGAAGGTGGCGCGAAGCGCCGGATGAGGGGTTCTCTCCACACGAGGGTCTGTGCCTTGGGGAAAGAACCCCTCACCCGTCGCCGAACTTCGTTCGGCGCCACCCTCTCCCACAAGGGGAGAGGGGAAGAGCGCACCGCCATCGCGGCCAACATCGACACAACCGCCACGATTCATGTTGACTCCCGACCACTTCTGATTCGACTCCTCCGTTAACGATTCCGCCCTCTCAGCGCCGCTTGTGGAGCCCACCTAAACTTGATCTAGTATCGCCCAAGACGCTTCAGCGCGAGATGTTGCGGTGAACGTACCGGGTTTCGGGAAGAGTCAGCGATTCGGGCGCGTTTCGTTCCAGACTCGTTCCAGAGCTTAAGCCGCGACCGCATCGCCGTCGCAGAATGAAACAGATTCGGCCGATTTGACGCCGGGCGACCAGAAAGGCTTCGCTCCCTTCAATGATGGACCCGCATGGCGAGGAGGCGCGTTAGCGATCTTCGAACCATGTGGCCCGACTTGTGCCATTCATCCTGCGAGACGCCGCTCGCGCGGCTCCTCAGGATGAAGTCTGGCACCGAATCTGAGCGATGGCAGTTAGAAGAAACACCCGCACCACATGGCCTTCTCCCCCTCTACGTTCGCGACCGATCGCGCGCCAGGCGCAGGCGTCACCGCCGTGCTCGGGCCGACCAACACCGGCAAGACGCATCTGGCGATCGAGCGGATGCTGGCGCATTCCAGCGGCGTCATCGGCCTGCCGCTGCGGCTGCTCGCGCGCGAGGTCTACAACAAGGTCGTGGCCCGGACCGGTGCCGACAGCGTCGCGCTGATCACGGGCGAGGAGAAGATCAAGCCGAAGAACCCGCGCTTCTGGGTCTCGACCGTCGAGGCCATGCCGCGCGATCTCGCAGTGAGTTTCCTCGCCGTGGACGAGATCCAGATCGCTGCGGATCTGGAACGCGGACACGTTTTCACCGACCGCATCCTGCACCGCCGCGGCCGCGACGAGACGCTGCTGCTGGGGGCTGCGACGATGCGCCCCATCATCGAGCGGCTGCTGCCGGGCGCCTCCATCGTCACGCGGCCCAGATTGTCGCAGCTCGAATTCGGCGGCGACCGCAAGATCACGCGCCAGCCGCGCAGGACTGCCATCGTCGCGTTCTCGGCCGATGAGGTCTATGCGATCGCCGAACTGATCCGCCGCCAGCACGGCGGCGCGGCCGTCGTGTTGGGTTCGCTCTCGCCGCGCACCCGCAATGCGCAGGTCGAGATGTTCCAGAACGGCGACGTCGATTATCTCGTCGCCACCGACGCCGTCGGCATGGGGCTGAACCTCGATGTCGACCACGTCGCGTTTGCCTCGGACCGCAAATATGACGGCTATCAATTCCGCAGGCTGACACCGTCCGAGTTCGCGCAGATCGCCGGTCGCGCCGGCCGCGCCACCCGGAACGGCACTTTCGGCACCACGGGCCGCTGCGCGCCGTTCGAGCCCGAACTCGTCAACGCGCTGCAGAACCACACCTTTGACAGCGTCAAAATGCTGCAGTGGCGGAATTCGAAGCTCGATTTCGCCTCGCTCGGCAGCCTGCAGGTGTCGCTGGCGCTGCCGCCGGGACACGAGGCCTTGACCCGCGCGCCAATCGCCGAGGACCAGCGCGTGCTCGATCATGCCGCGCGCGACGCCGAGGTGAGGGACATGGCCCATGGCGCGGACGCCGTGGAACGGCTGTGGGACGCCTGCCAGATCCCCGATTATCGGCGGCTGGCGCCCGCCGCCCATGCCGAGCTGGTGACTACGCTTTATGCATTCCTGATGAAGAGGGGCCGCATACCGGACGCATGGTTTGCCGCCCAGGTCGACCAGGCCGACCGCGTCACCGGCGATATCGACACGCTGTCGGGCCGGATTGCGCAAATCCGCACCTGGACCTTCGTCGCCAACCGCCCGGACTGGCTTTCCGACCCCGACCACTGGCAGGGGATGACGCGGGAGATCGAAAATAAATTATCCGATGCGCTGCATGAACGGCTTACGGAGCGTTTCGTTGACCGGCGGACCAGTGTATTGATGCGCCGCCTGCGGGAGAACAGTGTTTTGAATACGGAAATTGGCAAGACCGGCGAAGTCATTGTGGAAGGCCACACCATCGGCCGGCTCGACGGATTTACATTTGCGCCAGACGCGGCTGAAGCCGGCTCGGACGCCAAGGCATTGCAGGCGGCGGCGCAGCAGGTGCTCGCCAGCGAGATCGACACGCGTGCGACAAAACTCGCCGCAGCGCCCGACGACCAGTTCGTGCTGACGTCGGACGGCACCATCCGCTGGACCGGCGACGCGGTGGCAAAACTCGTCGCCGCCGAAGACGCGCTGCATCCGCGCATCCGCATCATCGCCGACGACCGTCTCACCGGCGCGCCGCGCGAGGCCGTGCAGGCGCGGCTCGATCTTTGGCTGAAGACGTATATCGAAAAGCTGCTCGGACCGCTGTTCGGTCTCTCCAAGGCCGAGGACATTACCGGCATCGGCCGCGGCATCGCGTTCCAGCTGGTCGAGGCGCTCGGCGTGCTGGAGCGTTCGAAGATCTCCGCCGAGATGAAGGATCTCGACCAGAACTCGCGTGCGACGCTGCGCAAGTATGGCGTCCGCTTCGGCGCCTATCACATTTATTTCCCTGGGCTGCTGAAGCCCGCCGCGCGCGCGCTCGCCTCGCTGCTGTGGGCCGAGAAGCAGGACAATGTCGACATGTCGGCGCTGTCGGGCGCGCAGCATCTGGCGAGTTCGGGCCGCACGTCTTTCCCGGTCGACAAGGCGCTGCACCGCGATGCCTATCGCGTGCTCGGCTATCGGCAGTGCGGCGAGCGCGCGGTGCGTGTCGACATTCTCGAGCGGCTCGCCGATCTCATTCGTCCCGCTTTGGCGTGGCGCGAAACCTCGCCCGGCGAGAAGCCGGCCGGCGCGTTCGACGGCCGCGGCTTTGTGGTGACGCAGGCGATGACCTCGCTGACGGGATCGGCCGGCGAGGATTTCGCCTCGGTCCTGCGCGCGCTCGGCTACCGCATGGACAAGCGTCCGCCGCTGCCGCCGAAACCTGAGCCCGAGGTGGTTGTCGAGACCGTCGCCGCCGAAACGCCGCCGGTCGAGGCGAGCGCCGAAGCGACAACAGAGACGATGGCAGAAACGCCGGCGGCAGAAACGCCCGCGGAACAAGTCGCTGTCGATCTGCCGATCTCCGGCGATCCCGCGCCGTCGTCCTCGCTGCTGCCGAACGTCACGCCCGTCAACGAAGCGCCTGCGGCGCCTGAGCCTGCGCCCGTCGAAGCTGTAGCGGAGCCTGCCGCTGAAGCCCCGGCTGCCGAGGCGCCTGTGGAAGCGGTTGAAGCGATAAGCCCGCCTGAAGCTGCCGCAGAGCCTGCTGCGGGTGAGGCCGCACCGTCCGAGGCAGCACCGTCCGAGGCTACTGCGGCCGAAGCAACTGCCACCGAAGCGTCCGCTGCGGAAGCAAAGCCCGATGCGCCGGCTGAGCCGGTGCTCGTCGAAGTCTGGCGGCCCGGCGGCCGTTCCGACGAGCGCCGTCCGCATCACGACCGCAACCGCCAGCGTCATCACGGCCGCCCGGCCGAAGGCGCGGCGGCGGCAGCCGGCGGCGAAGCTGCCGAAGGCGCGCCGCGCGAGCAGCGTCACCGTCGCCCTCGCCGCAACAACGAATTCAGAAAGCCACGCGAAGGCGCGCCGACGGATGCCGCGGCTACGCCCGCGGTGGCCATCGAGGGTGCGCCGGCGGCTGATGCGCGTCCGGAGCGTCCGCCCCGCGAGCGTTTTGAAGGCAAGGGCCGCGACGGTGATCGCCGTGACAAATTCGATCGCAACAAGGGCGGTGGTGATCGCAGCAAGGGCGGCGATCGCAACAAGGGTGGTGAGCGCAACAAGGGCGAACGAAGTGGCCGTGATTTCGGCGGACGCGACAAGGGTGGGCGCGACAAGCGCGACAGCGGTCCCTCGCACCGCCAGTGGGCGACCAGCGCGAGCCCGCGTGACCGCGATCGTCCCGCCGATCCCAATTCGCCGTTCGCAAAATTGGCGGCGCTGAAGGAACAACTCGCCGGCAATCGCAAAGAATAGCCATAGCGTTTTCGAGCGAAGTGGGTACCGGTTCGCGTGAAGCAATGGAGCGGCAGCGTATCGACAAATGGCTGTGGCATGCGCGGGTGGTGAAGGCCCGCACTTCGGCTGCCGCGCTTGTCGAGTCCGGCCACGTCCGCATCAACGGCGTGCGCGAGAAGGCGCCGGGACACGCGGTCAAGGTCGGCGATGTGCTCACCATCGCGCTCGATCGCACGGTGCGCGTTCTCAAGGTGACCGGATTTTGCGAGCGGCGCGGCGACGCCGCGGCGGCCCGCGTGCTCTACGAGGATTTGCAGAACGGCAAAGCTTGATTAAGTGCAGGGAGTGGGCGCTGAGCCGTAAAATCCCGGGTTTGCTTCCCTTGCGGCAACCCATCGCATGCGCTACGCAACCCCCGGAAAACTGATCCGTTTCGCTGCCTCTTTCGGAGCCTTATTCGGAGTGCTGGATGACTTACGTCGTCACTGAAGCCTGCATTAAATGCAAATATACCGACTGCGTTGAGGTGTGCCCCGTCGACTGCTTCTACGAGGGCGAGAACATGCTGGTCATCCATCCCGACGAATGCATCGACTGCGGCGTCTGCGAACCCGAATGCCCCGCCGACGCCATCAAGCCCGACACCGAGCCCGGCCTGGAGAAGTGGCTTGAGGTCAACACCGAGTACGCCAAGAGCTGGCCCAACATCACCCAGAAGAAGGAATCCCCACCCGACGCGAAAGAAATGGAGGGTGTGGAGGGCAAGTTCGAGAAATATTTTTCCAAGGAGCCCGGCTCCGGCGACTAGAAGCTTTTCGGTCCTGACGCGGTCAGAGCCGGTCCATTTCGCTTCAAGCGCTCGAAGCTGTGGATAAGTTAAGGGCTCGTTGAGCCTGTTTTCGGCCCCAAACTGAACCGAAACGGCTTGGCGGATTTAACCCTGTTGTTCGACTTATGCCGGAAACGGCCTCCTGGAGGCCTGGAACCCGGCGTAAATCATTGATTTTTGCGGAAAATGTGCTATGTTCGGCACATTGTAAGCCGATCCTGGCCATGCGTATCATGTGGCCCCGGTGGGTTCCCGCAAAACATCGAACAGGGGCGTGGCAGTTCCGCGCGCAGGCTGTGTCACAGAAAACGCGTAAAAAGAGTGCTTCCAAGACAACCAAAAAAGCCGCTCCGGCCAGCCGCAGCGCAACCAAGGGCCGTGCCAAGGCGACCGTAAAGGTGGCCAAAAAGGCCGCGGCCACAAAGTCCTCAAAGAACAAAAGAAGCGCAATGCCAGAAAAGACTGCCAAGACTGCCGCGAAAGCGACGGCTTCAAAGACCACTGTGTCGAAAGTTGCTCCCAAGGCTCCTGTGAAGGCCCCAGTTGCGAAGACCCCGGTCAAGGCTGCACCCCCGAAAGCTGCTGTCGTTGCGCCGAAGGCCCCCGCCAAGCCGGCTGCCGCCGCGCCGCGCGTCGAGGAGCCGAAGAAGGTCGTGACCCAGCGCCAGGGCTTCAAGGCCAATGAATTCGTGGTCTATCCCGCCCACGGCGTCGGCCAGATCCTGGCGATCGAGGAGCAGGAGATCGCGGGCGCCAAGCTCGAGCTGTTCGTGATCAATTTCATGAAGGACAAGATGACGCTCCGCGTGCCGACCGCCAAGGTCGCCAATGTCGGCATGCGCAAGCTGTCCGAGCCGGCGCTTGTCAAGAAGGCGCTGGAGACGTTGAAGGGTCGTGCGCGCGTCAAGCGGACCATGTGGTCGCGCCGGGCGCAGGAATATGAAGCGAAGATCAATTCGGGCGACATTGTCGCGATCGCCGAAGTGGTCCGCGATCTCTATCGTTCGGAATCGCAGCCCGAGCAGTCCTATTCGGAACGCCAGCTCTACGAAGCGGCGCTCGACCGGCTGTCGCGCGAGATCGCGGTGGTGCAGCACTCGACCGAGACCGAAGCGGTCAAGGAAATCGAGAGCCAGCTCGCCAAGAGCCCGCGCCGCGGCGCCAAGGCCGAGACGGCCGAGGGCGGCGAAACCGATGAGGCGGATGTCGAAGCCGATGGCGACGACGCCGCCGTGGCGGACGAAGCTGCCTGAAAGGGTTCGACGGAGCGAGACCAGACAAAAGCCCGGCCAAATGGCCGGGCTTTCTTTGGGTTACGCAGTTCCATTTTTCGTAATGTCAACGAGCGACGTTCTCGCGGAACTTCGCACGCCCCAAAATTAAGGAGTGCCGAAAAGTGGCCGCAGCAGCAGGGTGATGCCCGTCACCAGCGTGCAGAAGCTGCTCGACAATACGAAAAGAAGAAAGTTTTCCATGCCGCCCTCCCGGTGCCCCGAACACGTTTCTTGAAGAGGCGACGCTTGAGCACACGATCCGTTCCCGCCATTGCGGGATGTCGGAGCAGGTTTGCAGCGAACTACCTGTGGAACCCGACCGCGCGATTAGCCGGCTGAACGGGGTTATTTCTCGCCGGTTATAGCGACGCGACCGAAAAACTCGGTTCGCCGCACGCGAGTGCGCGATGCGCATGTTTCGCGAGAGGTGCAATCACGCCGCCATGCCATCGCGGCGATCTGAGGGCGTTTACGTGGAAGCCAGCCCGATTTCGGACCTCATGAAACCGGATTTGGAGGCGACTGTCCGATTCACATCAAGATCAACCGCAAGGGGGATTCGATGAAAGGACAGATTCCGGCGTTCGTGTTCGCCGTTTGCATCGCGTCGCTGGTGCCCACCGTGGTGCCGACGGCGCAAGCCAAAGCGCCGATCAGGGAATGCAGTGCTTCGCCAGGCAAGACGCAAGGGCACTGGTCCTGGCGCCTGATCGATGGGCGCAAATGCTGGTACGCGGGCAAGGCTGTGATCGCGAAGGCATCGTTGCGCTGGCCGGCCGCGACGCCCGCGCAGGCGAAGGCTGCTCAAGTGAAAGCTGCTGAAGCCAAGACTGGCGACGTCAAGGTCGGCAATCTCACGCCTGCCGATGTCAAGGCCGCACAAGCCAGGCCCGCACCGACAACAGTCGGCATGGTGAGCGAGAAACGCGGCAATCCGATGGATGCACAGGCGCGGATGCTCGATGACGAAACTTTTGAATCGCGCTGGCGCGCACGCGTGAGCACGGAGTAGCCGAGGCGGCAGCCAGTGAAGGTGCGCTTTCCTTCTCCCCTTGTGGGAGATGGTGGCGCGAAGCGCCGAATAAGGGGTTCTCTCCTTGCGCACAGTTTGGTGTTTGTGGAGAGAACCCCTCATCCGCCTTTGCTTCGCTACGGCACCTTCTCCCACAAGGGGAGAAGGAAAAAGCGTGGCTCAGCTAATTCCTATGTAGGCACTTGGCTGGCGATTCGCGCCTACAATTTGGCCAGCTTGGTCAGGTCGATTGCCTGCGCGTAGCTGAGCTTGGCTGCGGCAGGGCCGGAACCATCCACCGTTATCAGGTACTTGGTGAGGACGATCATGTTGATGTCGCCGTTCTTGTCCCGGATCGCCCGCTCCTTGCCGATCAGCACGACCTTGCCCGCCATCCCGGCGATCATGGGATTGGCGATGATCGCCGCGTACTGACTGATCAGGGCGGAATCGCCGGTGATTTTCAGGTTGACCTGCTCGTCCTTCGCGTTGGTGTAGGTTCGGCTTGCGGTTGATCCGCCAAACCCGTACCCGCCCCCCGCAGCCGTTTGCACGTCGTCGGCCTTCCACCCCGACAATGGCGCCGGCATCAGGGCGGCGAACCTCTCGGCGTTCTTCTGAGCGACGAGCTGCGAGGCGAGGTCAAGCGACTGCTTGGCGTTGCCCAAGTCGCCGGACTGGTAGGACTTGCGGGCCTGATCGATAGCCTCGCTGATTTCATCGGCGAACGCGGCCGAAGCCGACGCCATCAGCGCGACGGCGGCAACTACGCGAAAATACAAAGGAAAACTCCCGGTCGGAAAATCGGTTCGGAGAATCTTGGCTCGGCCGAGATCAATCAAGACAACGTGTTCTTTTTGGGACAGCGCACGAGCCCGGAGTCAGGGCCGATGAGCAGCTCAGGGGTCTTGAATGGATGCCTGTGACGAGCTTTATCCAGCGCCCGGTCTGTTCAGCCGTCGCTTCAATCCACCACGATCTTCACGCGATCGCGCGGCTTGACCTGCGCGTGCTGGTCGAGGCCGTTGAGGATGCGGAAGCGTTCGGCGGGGCGATCGACGCCGGTCATGCGGTGGGCGAGCGATTCCACGGTGTCGCCGGGCTGGGCGGTGATGACCTTGATGCGCAGCGGGCGTGCAGCCTGGATTTCTTCCAGCGTCAGGCGGCGGAACGAGTTCACCGTCTCGCGCGCGTTGCGCTCGCTCTCGGTGTTGCGTTGCTTGGCGGCGAAAATGAAGCGGTAGACGTCGCTGCCGTAGCGCAGCGCGTAGACCTTGAATTGCCACTGATCGCCGTTCGCGTTGGCCGCCGCCACCGGGAAACCGTTGATCATGAGGTCTTCGGTCGAGCCCTTGTCAACGCCTTCCATCCACCCCGAATTGAGGTAGTCGGACAGCGACTGCTCGGCCGGCACGCGCACCACGTCGAAGTGCATCGCCTGCGTGCCGCCGTCGCGCACGCCGATCACCGCCTGCGCGGTGTTGTCCAGCGTGAAGGTCTCCGGGGTCTGGAAGGTGAAGCCGAGCTTTGGGTGCAGGAAGCGGCGGCCGCGCACAAAACCCTCGCTGGGGTCCTCGCCATAGACGATGTTGTCGATCGCGGCGAGATAGGTCTCGCGGTCGCGCTCGGCGCCCTGCGGCGAGGTGTATTGCCGGGCGCTGGCCTGGGCGTTTTGCACGCGTTCCGGTGTCGCCGGATGCGAGGACAGGAAATCCTGCGCGCGGGGATCGAGCGAGGTCTTGCCGGCTTTCATCGCCGCATTGCGCTCCATAGAGGCCAAAAAGCGCGCCGCGCCGTAGGGGTCGAAACGGGCGCGGGCCGCGATGCCGACGCCGATGCCGTCGGCTTCGTATTCCTGCGCCCGCGAGAAGCTCGCCATCGTCAGCTTGGTTTTCGCTAGCGCCAGCGCCGTTAGATCCGGGTCGTTGCTCATGTCGGTGACGACACGGGTCACCACCGCCGCCTGCCGCGCCTGGTCTTCCCGGATCGAGGCGTGCTTTGCGATGACATGCGCCATTTCATGGCTCAGCACTGACGACAATTCGGACGTGTCGCTAGCAAGCGCAATCAGGCCGCGCGTCACATAAAGCTGGCCGGTCGGCAGCGCGAAGGCGTTGACCGCACCGGAATTGAGGATGGTCACCCGGTAGGCCTGCTCGGGTCGATCGGAGGCTGCGACCAGCCGGTCGACGGTCTTTCCGATCAGGGTCGCGAGTTTGGGATCCTCATAAGCGCCGCCGTAGGAGGCCAGAATGCGCTCATGTTCGCGCTCGCTGGCAGGCGTCTGCGCGACCGTTCGGTTCGGCTTCGGCACCGGGACCGGCGCGGCGGTCGTCTCGAGCTTTCCCAGATTTCCACAGGCAGAAAGCGTCAGCGCAACGCACAGCAGCGCAGGCGCGCCCAGAAAGCGGCAGCCCGTGATCCCCTCGCGCGGTTGTGCACGATGCGTCAAATCAGCCTCTGGACCCACGATCCGGTCGGAATCGTCGGTCTCATCCCTGTGTTGCGTTCGATCCAGGCGAAAACCGGTGCCCAGTCTCCGAATCATACGCTATGTCCCGCCCAGCACCTCAATCTGCCCCACCCGAAGCAGCTCGATCCGTGGTCCTCGCCGTGACGAGACGACGCCACGGACACGAATTCGTTTATTTTCGAGCGACTTAGGTCCAAGGCTGGCGTTCTCGAACGCCGGCATATTGCGCCTTGGAATAGTCGCCGCAAAGTCCCGTGTCCAGTTTCGCCCGAAGTTCAGGTAGGTGATCGCCCCTGTCTGCCGGACCGACAAAACCCTGCCCTCGACGACCGTAAAGTGCACGATCGCGGACAGAATATCGCCCGAACTTTCCGCGTTTTTTATGGCTGAGGGGTGCGCCCAAATGCCCAATTTGGCGTCGCGCGCCGCGCGCTCGGCGGCGAGAAGGGCCGCAGCGCAATTTTTGTCTGAGATATCAAAGGAGGCCAGTGCCTCGCCACGACACAGCAGTTCACTTTGTATGGAGTGTTGCGAACCGGTCACGAAGACAAAGGCGCTCTGCCGGCCGTAGCGATCGGGCGCGTCATCATCGCCATGCAGGGTTACTTCGCGGCCATCAGCGATCGCAGCGAGGGCCGACCTGCCGCTGGCCCGGTCGGCTCCGCCGCGTTCGATCCCGGCAAGGCGAATCTCCCGGCTGTCTTCCAGGCGAAGGCTGCGCGCATCGATGGTGGCGGCAACGCGCCCCTCGCCCTGCTGCTCCAGCGTGCAATCGGCAGTGCTTGCGCGTCCGGCGGTTGTCGTCACGCCAATTGAAACGACGCATGCCGTGAACCCAGCGCGGCCATGCCATGCCATGGGCTTCATGCCGCTGCCCTCCGCGTCGCTCGTTCGATATGCTCGATCATCGACGGCGCTGCTGTCTGGAATTGCCGCAAGGGGAGATAGGGGGGACCATGGAAGTTAACGGCATCGCACATATTTTCCTTACCGCTTCGAATTTTGAACGCTCCCGCGAATTTTATCGTGAATTGCTGCCGTTCCTCGGGCTGAAGCCCGTGATCGATACCGAAGCGACTTTCTATTGCGTCGGCGGCCGGACCGCGGTCGGCATCAGCGCGCCGTCCACCGAGCACGAAGGCGCGGCGTTCGAACAGAAGCGTGTCGGCCTGCATCACCTCTGCTTCCGCGCGCGCGAGCGCGCCGACGTCGATGAGCTGTATCGTTTTCTGCAGACGCTCGGCGCCAAGATCATCCGCGCGCCGCGCGATGACCAGTGGGCGCCGGGCTATTATTCGATCCTGTTCGAAGACCCCGACGGCATCAGGCTCGAGCTCAACCACGTGCCGGGGAAGGGGTTGTTGGGGTAGTGCGCGTGTAGCTGCGTGAAATGGGTTGAGCTCTTTGCGAAACCCATCAATTGCTGTCGCCGACAGCGTGATGGGTTTCGCGAAGAGCTCAACCCATCCCACGAGGACTCAACCCCATCCTCCGCGGACCGTGGATCATTCCGCTCAGCGGAAAACGCTGTCGATCCCTCTTTTTCCGCGCCTTGCCGCTGCCGACCCCATGCGGCATGATCGCGCCGAAAAACATCTAAGCCGCAGGCAATGCGGCGCGCACAGGGAGGCCTTCGTGAAGAGAACAACCACAGCCATTGTCGCCGCACTGCTGACGATGTCGGCGACCGCGGCATTGGCGCAAAGCAAGCCGCCGTTGAAGCTCGGCGGCATTCTCGACATGTCCGGTCTTTATGCTGATATCACCGGCGTGGGCTCGGAGACCGCCGCGAAGATGGCGGTGGAGGACTTTGGCGGCGAGGTGCTGGGACGCAAGATCGAGATCGTCGCGGCCGATCATCTCAACAAGGCCGACCTTGCCGCCAGCATCGCGCGCGACATGCTCGACAACCAGGGTGTCGAGATGCTGTACGACGTGGCGGCGTCCGCCACCGCGCTGGCCGCCGGTGAGATCGCGAAGGCGCGCAACAAGATCGTGATGTATTCCGGCCCGGCCTCGATCCGCCTGAGCAACGAGGCCTGCGGTCCCTACACCGTGCATTACGCCTACGACACGTTTGGGCAGGCCAACGTCACCGGGCTTGCCACCGTAAAGTCCGGTTTCGAGACCTGGTTCTTCCTCACCGCCGATTATGCGTTCGGCCAGGACCTGGAAAAGGACACCACCAATGTGGTGGTGAAGGCCGGCGGCAAGGTGCTCGGCGGCGTCAAGCATCCACTCAACACGTCGGACTTCTCCTCGTTCCTGCTGCAGGCGCAGAGCTCGAAGGCCAAGGTCATCGGTCTTGCCAATGCAGGTGGCGACACCATCAACGCGATCAAGCAGGCCGCCGAATTCGGGCTGACGCGAAGCGGCGGCCAGAAACTGTCACCGCTGCTGGCTTTCACGACCGACATCGACAGCGTTGGGCTGGAGACCGCGCAGGGCCTGTTGCTGGCCGAGGCCTTCTATTGGGACCTCAACGACGATACCCGCGCGTTCTCCAAGCGTTTCGCGGAGCGCGTCAAGCGGCCGCCGACCGCAGCACAAGCCGGCGTCTATTCCTCCGTCGGCCATTATCTGAAAGCGGTGAAAGCCGCGGGCACCACGGATGCGGCGGCGGTCATGAAGGTCATGAAGGAGACGCCGGTCAACGACATGTTCGCCAAGAACGGCAAGATCCGCGAGGACGGCCGCATGGTGCACGACATGTATCTGTTCGAGGTCAAGAAGCCGTCTGAATCGAAGGCGCGCTGGGATTATTACAAGCTGCTGGCCACGATTCCCGGCAGCGAGGCGTTCCAGCCGCTGGAAGCATCGCGCTGTCCGCTGGTGAAGAAATAGAGGGCTTCGTAGTTCGTAGGGTGGGATAGCCGACGTGTCCGCCGTAGCTCGCAGAGCGAAGGCGGAAGGCGTAACCCACCGCCGGACTAGCCGAGCCGCAAGATTCTGGTGGGTTACGCTACGCTAACCCACCCTACGGCACCGGTCGAATTTACGACAACCAACAACAACAACCGAAAGCACCACCCATGAGCGCAAATGAAATGGTCCTCCAGAATCTCGACTCCGGCCTGCTCACCATCACCATGAACCGCCCCGACCGACGCAACGCGCTGAACCCGGACATGACGCGCGGGCTGGTGGAGGCGGCGCGGCGCGCGGTGGAGGACCACGAGGTGCGCGCGGTGCTGATCAAGGGCGCCGGCGGCACGTTCTGCGTCGGCGGCGACGTCAAGTCGATGGCGGAAGGCAGGGCGCCATTGCCGTTCGAGGCCAAGATGGCCAATCTGCGCCGCGGCATGGAGGTGTCGCGCCTGCTGCACCAGATGCCGAAGCCGGTGGTGGCGCAACTCGATGGCGCGGCGGCCGGCGCCGGGCTTTCGATCGCGCTGTCCTGCGATTTGCGCGTCGCCAGCGCCTCCTGCAAGATCACGACGGCGTTCGCCAAGGTCGGCCTGTCGGGCGATTACGGCGGCACCTATTTCCTGACCCAGATGCTCGGCAGCGCCAAGGCGCGCGAGCTCTATCTCACCTCGCCCGTGCTGAGCGCGACCGAGGCCTACAATCTCGGCATGGTGACCAAGGTGGTGCCGGACGCCGACATCGACGCCGAGGCGCGCGATCTCGCGATGTCGCTGGCGCAAGGGCCGTCGGTGACGCTGGGCTACATCAAGCGCAACATCAACAACGCCGAGACGATGACGCTGGAGGCCTGCTTCGACGGCGAGGCGATCCACCATTCGCGCGCCGGTGAAACCGCCGACCACAAGGAAGCGGCAAAGGCGTTTGTCGAGAAGCGCAAGCCCGTGTTTCAGGGGCATTGAGATGGCTGGCGATCTCAGGCTGCGGCAGATCTGCCTGGTGGCGCCGAATCTCGCACCCGTGATTTCGGACATTTCCGGGATCATGGGACTCAATGTCTGTTACCGCGACGGTAACGTCGCGAAATACGGGCTGGAGAACGCGCTGCTGCCGGTCGACACGATTTTGCTGGAAGTGGTGGCGCCGTTCCAGCCGGGCACCGCGGCCGGACGCTTCCTCGACAAGACCGGCGGTCGCGGCGGCTACATGGCGATCTTCTGCTGCGACGATCCGGATGCGCGAGGCAAGCACGCCAACGATATCGGCGTGCGCACCGCCAACGTGATCACGCACGCGCCCTATCACGGCGTGCAACTGCACCCGAGCGATTGCCGCGCCGCGTTCATCGAATTCAACCACACGACAGGCAGTGACGACGTGCTCGGCCCCTATCCGCCGGCCGGGCCGGACTGGCAGCAGGCGATCCGCAAAGACGTGACGCTGGCGCTGACGGAAGTCGAGATGGAGAGCCCGGACCCGCAAGGCCTCGCCGCGCATTGGGGCAAGATTCTGGGGATTGCCGTGAGTGGTGACGCGGATCTGAAACTGCCCAACGCGATCTTCCGCTTCGTCAAGGGCGCGAGCGACCTGATGAGCGGTCTGACGTTTCGGGTTGCCGATATCGCCAGGGTTCGCGATGCCGCGAAGGCCAAAGGCTGCAAGGTGTCGGGCGACAGTTTTGACCTTTGCGGCGTGACGTTCAAGCTGGTGGCGTGACTCTTACCCTCTCCCCTTGTGGGAGAGGGTGGATCGACGACGCGAAGCGGCGGCGAGACGGGTGAGGGGTTCTCTCCACACGCACATATCTGCCGTGCCGAAAGAACCCCTCATCCGGCGCCATAGCCGATGCAAAGCATCGGCGTTCTAAGAGAGGGCGGCCATAGGCCGCCTATGCCACCTTCTCCCGCAAGGGGAGAAGGGAAGGAAGAAAGCGCGGCGCTGAATCACCGTCCCTTGAAATTCGCGACGCGGCGCTCGGCTGTCGCCTTGACGCCTTCCTTGAAATCTTCCGTCGCGCGCAGCTTGTTCTGTTCGACCAGTTCGTGGTTGGTCGCGGCGAGCACGCGGTCGGCGAGGCCGGCGCGCATGGTGGCGCGGGTCGAGATCAGGCCGAGCGGCGAGCACTCGGCGATTTCGGCCGCGAGCTTCATCGCCTCGGCGCGGACCTGGTCCTGCGGCACGCAGAAGTTGGCAAGGCCCATGCGGGTGGCTTCCTCGCCGGTGACGCGGCGGCTGGTGTAGAAAATCAGCTCCGCATTGTTCTTGCCGACCAGTTCGGGAAGCGTCGCGGTGAGGCCGAAGCCGGGATGGAAGCCGAGCTTGGTGAAGTTGGCGGCGAAGCGCGCTTCCGGGCAGGTGACGCGGAAGTCCGCTGAAACCGCCAGTCCGAGACCGCCGCCGATGGCAGCGCCGTGAACGGCCGCGACGATCGGCTTCTTGTTGCGGAAGATGCGCACGGCCTGAACGTAGAGATGGTTGATCGGCAGGTTCGCCGCCGGATCCTTCTGCGATTCCTCTTCCTGTTCCTTACGCTTCGGATCGGAGAAGTCGGCGCCGGCGCAGAACGCCTTGCCCTGGGCGGCGAGCACCGAGGCGCGGATCTCGACGTCGTTGTCGAACTCCTCAAGCGCGTCCGCGATCTGGTTGATCAGCGCGACGTCGAAGAAGTTCAGCGGGGGTTTTCGGATTTCGATCAGGCCGACATGGCCGTGCTTCTCGACGCCGATATCAGTGTATTTGGTCATTGGGTTTCCTCGTTGAATTGGCGCGGGCCAAGCCCGCGCGCTTAGCGCAGACCTAGCCCGCGGGCGATGATGCCGCGCAGCACCTCGGTGGTGCCGCCCTGGATCGTCAGCTTGGGCGCGGTCTTGATGGCGAAGTCGAGCTGCTTTTCCAGCGTCTCGCGGTTGGTGGCGGTTTCCTCGACAAAGGCGGCGAGATCGCGGACGCGGTGCGGCAATTGCTGCTCCCACACCGTGCCGATGTCCTTGACGATCGAGGCTTCGACCACCGGCTCCTTGCCGGCCTGCAGCATGCCGGCCACCGACACCGACATGCGCCGCATGGTATGCACCTGCGCCACCAGCCGGCCGATGCCTTCGGCGCTGCGGGTATCCGGGTTGTTGCCGACCGCGCGGACCAGTTCGGTCAGCACGTAATAGGTTTCGAGGAAGCGTTCGGGTCCTGAGCGTTCGTAGGCGAGTTCGGAGGTCGCCTGCTTCCAGGCGCCGTCGATTTCGCCGAGCACGTGGTCGTCGGGCACGAAGAAATCGGTGAACACCACCTCGTTGAATTCTTTTTGTCCGGTGATCTGGCTGATCGGGTTCACCTGGATGCCAGGCTGCTTCATCTTGACCAGGAATTGCGTCAGGCCGTGGCGGCGGTTCTCTTTGGTGGGCGGTGAGGTCCGGAAGATCGCGATCATGTAGTCGGCGATATGGGCAGAGGAAGTCCAGATCTTGGTGCCGTTGATCAGGTAGCCGCCGTCGGTCTTGGTCGCGCGGGTCTTGGCCGCGAACAGGTCGGAGCCGGAGTTCGGCTCGCTCATGCCGATCGCGAAGCACACCTCGCCGCGGCAGATGCGCGGCAGGATGTCCATCTTGATGTGCTCGGGCGCGTATTTCAAAAGCACCGGCCCGCTCTGGCGGTCGGCGACGAAGAAGCGCCGCGTCGGCGCGTTCGCCACGCGCATTTCCTCGGTCACCACATAGCGCTCGAGGAACGAGCGCTCGTGGCCGCCATATTGCTTCGGCCAGGTCATGCCGAGCCAGCCGCGCTCGCCGACCTTGCGGGAAAATTCCGGCACATCGGTGTCTTCGCGGTTCGGCTTGTGCGGATCGAAGGTGCCGGCGGCAATTTCCTCGGCGAGGAAGGCGCGCACTTCCTTGCGCAATTGCTCGCATTTTTCCGGCAGGCGGATCGGATCGAAACGAAGGGCTGCGGTCATTGATGTTGTCTCGACTTGATCAGTGTTGAGGTCAGCGTGAGGCTACGAGCGGCCACAATTCATCGGCGCCGCGGTCGCACACTAGCTTTCCGAGTTCGACCGCCCAATAGCTCTCGGAGCCGAAATCGTCGCGCCAGGCCAGCGCCCGCAACGAATAGCGGTGCAGGATGTGTTCGCTGGTGAAGCCGATCGCGCCGTGCACCTGATGGGCGATGCCGCTACCCTTCTCCGCCGCCTCGGCGCAGCGGATCTTCGCTGCCGCTGCTTCGAGGAACAACTCGTCGTTGAATTCCGTCGCATTGGCGACGGCGTCCGCGGCCGAGGTCGCCGCCGCAAGGGCGGCCGCCGATTCGCCGGCCAGCCGCGCCAGATTGTGCTGCACCGCCTGGAATTTCGAAATCTTCTTCTCGAAGGCGACGCGCTCGTTGGAATAGCGCACGGAAATTTCCAGCAGCGATTCCAGCGCGCCGGCGATCTGCAGGCTGCGCGCCACGCCGCCCATCAGCATCAGCCGGGTCTGGTCAAAACCTTTCGGCGCCGGCTTGATGGCGGCGGGCTGGACCTTGTCGAGCGTCACGGTGTCCGAATGGTCGCCGCCGAGGCCTAGCCCGGCTTCGATCCGGCACTTGGCCGCATCGACCAGCGCGATCGAAACGGCACCCTTCGCATCGTTGGCGAGCACTGCGAAATGTTTCGCCACCTTGGCGAACGGCACGTTGCGGGCACGACCAGAGAGGCTGCCGTCGGCATTGAGCGTGATCATGTCCTTCGGGCTCGCGGGCACCACCGTCATCTCGCCGTCGGGCGAGGCGATCTTCGCCTGCGCCAACAGCCAGCCGGCCAGCATGGTTTCGGCCAGCGGCACGGCGACCGCAAAGCGGCCGGCCGCGCTGAGCACGCTGAAACCTTCGGCGAGCGAGGCGCCCGAGCCGCCGCAATCTTCGCCGACCCAGGACAGCGGCAGCCCGGCTTCCGTCAGCGCCTGCCATAGCGGGGCTTTCCACTCGCCTTTCTGGTCGCGATTGATGGTTTGCGCGTCGGCGAGATCGGCGAAGATTTTCTCCGCGGTCTCGGCAACGATGTTGTCACTCTCCGCCACTGCGTTCCCCGAAATTAATTGGCACCGGCCGGCCCCGCGCGTTCGCCGAGACCTCGGATGCGTTCTTTTCTTGCGCTTTATGATGGGCAAAAGCCATAGCCGTGACAAGCGCTGTCCGCAGGGCGGCATGAGGCGGCGGCATGAAGGAGGCTTGCGAAGAATAAATTCCGCATAGTGGAACGGTCGCGGATTTGCGCGGACTTTACGCCGCGGTATGGTAAAGGCCACGACCGAAGGGCGGTTCGAAAACCAGCCGAATACACATGGAGGGAAATGCGGATGTCGAAGGATGGTTTGTGCGCGATAGTCACCGGTTCTGCTTCGGGCCTCGGAGCCGCCACCGCTGCTATTCTGGCCAAGGGCGGCGCGCGCATCGTCGTCAATTATTCCAACAGCAAGGCGGAAGCTGAGGTCACCGCCGACCTCTGCCGCAGCGCCGGCGCCGAAGTCGTGGTGGTGCAGGGCGACGTCTCGCGCGATGAGGACTGCAAGAAGATCGCGGCTGCTGCAGCAAGCTGGGGCCGGCTCGACGTGCTGGTCAACAATGCCGGCACCACCAAGCATGTGCCGCATCACGATCTCGACGGTCTGTCGGCTGAGGATTTCCAGCGCATCTACGCGGTCAACACCATCGGTCCGTTCCAGATGATCCGCGCGGCGCGCGCGCAGCTCGAAGCCGGCGCGAAGGCTTCCGGCAAGCCGTCGGCCGTGGTCAACGTCTCATCGGTGGCCGGTATTTCCGGCGGCGGCTCCTCGGTTGCCTATGCCGCGAGCAAAGGCGCGCTCAACACCATGACGCAATCGCTGGCGCGTGCGCTGGCGCCCTTGATCCGCGTCAACACGGTATGCCCTGGCTATATCGATACGCCCTGGTTCACCAAGGGCCGCGGCGAGGCCGGTGCCAAGGCGGTGCGCGACGCCGTGGTGGCAAAAGTGCCGCTGAAGATCGCTTCCACGGCAGAGGACATCGCCCAGCTGGTGTGTTTTCTCGCCTCGCCGGCGTCGAGCAACATGACCGGCGAATTCGTCCGTATGGACGCGGGCATGCATCTGGTGTTGTGACGCCGTAAATCGTAGCCCGGATGAGCGAAGCGACATCCGGGAATCACGCGGGCAGTTTTACCGGATATCGCTTCGCTCATCCGGCTACGGCGCATCACAGCTACGCCGTCACCTGTTGCCCGGATCCGAGATCACGCGGCTGGCCACCAGCCGGTTCCAGATGAACAGCACCACTAGCGCGCCGATGGTGGCGGTGATGAAGCCGGCGCCCTGGTCGGGGCCGTAATGGCCGATCGCCTGACCGATCCACGTCGCGAGGAACGCGCCGGCGATGCCGAGCACCGTGGTCAGGATGAAGCCAGCCGGATTGTTCGGTCCAGGCGAGAGCATCCGCGCGATGATGCCGGCGATAAAGCCCACCACGATGATCCAGAGAATCCCGCTCATGTTCTATTCCCCTTTGCAATGCGTCGATGTCCGCGCAACGCACTCCGCGCCACGCGGATGCGGCGTCAGACCCATTTCGACATTTCGTTCTCGTCTGGAAGCCGTCCGTCCGGCGTCAAATGATTGACGACGTCGGGCAGATACTGGCTGAGGCCCTGCAGCAATTCATCGCGCGACAGGCCGCTCTGCGACGAGAGCGCCTCGATCTGGTCGGCGCCGAGCGCATTGGCCAGATCGCCAGGCGCGATCTGCTTGTTGGGACCGTTGCTGACCCAGGAGTTGGCCTGGTCGCCAAGGCCCTTCTGCTGGAATTGATTGAGGAGGTCGCCGAGGCCGCCGCTCAAGACGCTGCCTGCAGCGCCACCCGCCAATAGTCCGCCGAGGCCGCCCTTGAGCATGTCGCTGAGGCCGCCACCGCCCATGCCGCCGGGCAAGCTGGCGGTCACATTGCCGGGCAGCCTTGGCGGAGCCTGCGTCGGCGCGGCGCCCGGCTGGTTGCCGGTAAAATGCTTGATGCCCTTCCAGGCCAGTAGCGCCAGGATCGCCATGGTCAAAGGCGACATTCCGCCGCCGCCGGATTGTTCGCTGGGGCGGCTCGGGCCGCGCGGCCCGTTCTGCATGCCGTTGAGAACGTCGAGTAGTCCCATGATCGTCTCCTCCGCGCAGCCCCGCGCGAAAGATAGCGGTGGCGCATGACGGTTACAAGGCGCGCGCGGCCTGCCTGGCGATAGGCTCGGTTCGCGCGCTCTGCTAATTGAAGCCGGTGCAACGCGGCGGGTGCGAAATGGTTGCGGGTCCAACGATCGGGATTGCAGGGGCGGGCAGCATCGGCTGCTTCGTCGGCGGCATGCTGGCGGCCGGCGGCCGCCGCGTTGCGCTCTTGGCGCGCCCGCGCGTGGTCGCCGCAATCGAGGCGCACGGCCTGCGGCCGACGAGTTTTGACGGTTTTGACCAGACCATCGCGCGCGGTCGGCTCGCATTGTCGGAAAATCCTTCTTTGCTCGCCGATGCCGGCATCGTGCTGGTTACGGTCAAGAGCGCGGATACCGCCGACATGGCCGAGATCATCGCGCGTCACGCGCCGGCGGACGCCGTCATCATCAGCCTGCAGAATGGCGTCGGCAATGCCGCTGTCCTCCGAGAGCGCCTGCCGGGGCGGCGCGTGCTCGGCGGCATGGTGCCGTTCAACGTGATGGCGTTGGGCGGGGGGCGGTATCATCGCGCGACCTCCGGCGATATCGTCATCGAACGGGACGATGCGGATACCGCCACAAAGCTGGCGGTGCCGGGGCTTGTGATACGGCCGACCGCCAATATCGACGGCGTGCAATGGGGCAAGCTGCTGCTCAATCTCAACAACGCGCTCAATGCGTTGTCCGGCCTGCCGCTGCGCCGGCAGCTCGGTTCGCGGCCATGGCGGCAGTTGTTCGCCGATCAACTGGCGGAAGCCTTGGCTGCGGTGCGCGCCGAGGGCATCGATCCGGTGTCGCCGACGCCGATTCCGCCGGCATGGATGCCGTCGCTGCTGCGCCTGCCCGATTTCATCTTCGAGCCGCTGCTCGGCCGCGCCATGAAGATCGATCCCGAGGCGCGCTCGTCGATGTGGGAAGATCTGAAGCTCGGCCGCCGCACCGAGATCGATTATCTGCAGGGCGTCATAACCGAAATCGCCGCACGGCGCGGGCTGCAAGCGCCGCTGTCGCGCCGGATCGTGGAATTGATCCGTCCGGCCGAGCGCGACGCAAAGGGCTCGCCCGGCCTGACGCCGGCGCAGGTTCTCGCGGCGAATTGATTGGCGCCGCGCGCTAAGCCCGGCCTAGAGCGTTTTCCAGCGAAGTGGAAACCGGTTCGCGTCAAGAAAACGCGTCAAAACAAGAATCTAGAGCCCCGTTCCGATTCAATCGGAACGGAAAAGGCTCTAGCAGGCTGTTGAAGAAGTCGGTAGCGAAGCGCTTTGGATCGTGATTCC
>CADEDX010000031.1 GCA_902826195.1 uncultured Bradyrhizobium sp.
TCCTGGAACTGCACCATCTGGTAGGTAAAACCCTTGCCCTCGTCGCCGATTCGGTTGCGCTTGGGCACCCGGACATTGTCGAAGAAGATTTGCGCGGTGTCGGAGGAGCGCATGCCCATCTTGTCGAGCTTGCGCGCGATCTGCACGCCCTTGCTTTTCATGGGAACGCAGATCAGCGATTTGTTGCGATGGACCTGGTCGTCGCTGGTGTTGGCGAGCAGGCAGATCCAATCAGCCTGGGTGCCGTTGGTGATCCACATCTTGCCGCCGTTGATGACGTAATCGTCGCCGTCGGAACGCGCACTGGTCTTGATCGAGGCGACGTCGGAGCCGGCGCCGGGCTCGGAGACGCCGATGCAGGCCACCGCGTCGCCGGCGATTGCGGGGATAAGAAACTCGCGGCGTACTTCGTCCGAGCCGAACCGCGCCAGCGCGGGTGTCGCCATGTCGGTTTGCACCCCGATCGCCATCGGCACGCCGCCACAGGTGATAGCGCCGAGTTCCTCGGCCATCATCAGCGCGTAGGAATAATCGAGTCCCTGGCCGCCGAATTCGACCGGCTTGTTGAGGCCGAGAAAGCCGAGATTGCCGAGCTTCTTGAACAGCTCATGCGCCGGGAAGATGTCGTTCTTCTCCCATTCATCGACGAACGGATTGATCTCCGCGACGATGAATTTTTGAAGGATACGGCGGGGTTCGTCGTGGTCGGCGGTGAAGAGCATGCTTTGGTTTTTCCTTCGTCATTCCGGGGCGGCCCGCAGGGCTGAACCCGGAATCCAATTCACTACAGCAATTGCGGCCCGTTGGATTCCGGGTTCGCGCTGCGCGCGCCCCGGAATGACGGCCGGATATGGCGGCGCGTCACAGCCCCATCTGCCGCGATGCGAGATCCTTCATGATCTCTTCCGTCCCGCCGCCGATGGCATTGACCTTGACTTCGCGATAGATCCGCTCGACCTTGACGCCGCGCATGAAGCCGGCGCCGCCGAAGATCTGCACGGCTTCCGAGGCGCAGAACGCCATGGTCTGGGTGGCCTGGTTCTTCATCATGCAGATTTCGGCGACCGGGCTCTCGCCCTGCCCGAGCCGCCACGCCAGCATTTCCAGCATGGCCTGCGACGCCGCGACCTTTTGGGCCATGTCGACCAGCTTGTGACGGATCACCTGGTGCTGCGCGATCGGCTTGCCGAAGGTCTGGCGCTCCTTGGCGTAGGCAATCGCCTCCTCGACGCAGACGCGTGCATAGGCCGTGCAGCTTGCCGCCATGCCCATGCGCTCGCTGTTGAAATTGTGCATGATGATCTTGAAACCCTGACCCTCCTCGCCGATCAGGTTTTCCACTGGCACGCGGCACTCGTCGAAATGCAGCGTCGCGGTATCCGACGCCCACCAGCCCATCTTCTTCAGTTTCGTGCGCGACAGGCCCGGCGTGTTGCCCTCGATCAAGAGCATGCTGACGCCGCCCGGCCCCTCGCCGCCGGTGCGCACCGCGACCGTCAGATAATCGGCCCGCATGCCTGACGTGATAAACGTCTTTTCGCCGCTGACGACATAATGATCGCCGCCGCGCCGCGCCTTGGTGCGGAGATTGGCGACATCGGAACCGCCGCTCGGTTCGGTGATCGCCAGCGCCGAAATCTTCTCGCCAGACAGCACCTGCGGCAGCACCCGCGCCCGCACTTCGGGCCGTGCGGCGCGCGCGATCGGCGGCGACCCGATGGTGTGGCTCATCAGGCTCGAACTGACGCCGCCGGCGCCGGCGCGCGCCAGTTCCTGCGACGCCACGATCTTCATGAACTGGTCGGCCGGCACGCCGCCGAATTCTTCGGGAAAGCCGAGCCCCAACAGCCCGATTTCGGACGCTTTCCGATAAAGCCCGCGCGGAAACTCGCCGGCTTCGTCCCATTCGTGAGCATAAGGCTCGATCTCGCGCGACACGAAGCGGCGCATCACATCGCGGAAGGCTTCGTGTTCGGCCGTATAGAACGGGCTTTGCACCCTTGTGCGCTCCAGCATGCTTTCCTCCCAGGAGCATGATCCGGACAAGTGGGCACCGGTTTTCTGATCAGATCATGCTCGAACAAACGATAGCTCGGGAGCGTGATCAACTATGTTGAATCACGCTCCGGACATCACGATGCCCCGATTTGGCCCGCGCAAACTTGCGTTGAGCGGCTGGCTTGATCGCGCCGACGCAGCCTGCTTGCGTTCCAGCAACTGAACGCAAGACCGCCCGTAGAGCATGCCCTAGCGTTGGTTCAAAACCAATAACAACATTATCGGCCATTTGCCGTGGAGGATGACGCGTGATTCGATTGAGCCAATTCCTCCCGGCCCTTCTTTCCGCACTGCTCGCCCTGGGCATTGCGACCAAAGCGAACGCCCAGCAACCCGGCATTACTGACACCGAAATAAAGTTCGGCAACATCATGCCGTACAGCGGCCCGGCGTCGGCGCTCAGCGTCACCGGCAAGGTGTTCGCGGCCTATTTCGACGTGATCAACGAGAAGGGCGGCGTCAACGGGCGCAAGCTCAACATGATCTCGCTCGACGACGGCTTTTCGCCGCCGAAGACGGTCGAGGCCACGCGCCGGCTGGTCGAGAGCGACAACGTCGCCTTCATGTTCGGCACCATGGGCACTGCGCCGAGTTCGGCCACGGCGAAATATCTCAACGGCGCAAAAGTGCCGCATCTGTTTCTGATCAGCTCGGCGTCGAAATGGAACGAGCCGGCGACTCAGCCCTGGCTGATGGCGCTGCCGTGGGCGCCCAATTACGTCGAGGAAGCCGGCATCGAAGTCCGCTATGCGCGGTCGAAGAATCCCACTGCCCGCTTTGCGATCCTTTACCAGAACGACGATGCGGGAAAGGATTATCTGCGCGGCGTGAAGGAAGCGCTCGGCCCCGACGCCGACAAGGCCATCGCGATGGCGTCGAGCTTTGAGGTCGCCGACCCCACGGTGGACTCGCAGATCCTCACGCTCGCCAATACCAAGGCCGATGTCTTCCTGATCTACAGCGTGACGCCGCGCGCCTGCGCCCAGGCGGTCCGCAAGGCGTATGAGACCGGCTGGCGGCCGATGCGCTTCATCTCCTCCGGCTGCGCCAACAAGGACACGGTGTTCGTGCCGGCCGGCGCAGAGGCGTCGACCGGGATCATGTCGGTCGTGGCGCTGAAACCCTATAGCCAGGATACCAAGGACCCCGGGCTCCTCGCCTATGCCGACTTCATGAAGGCGCGGCTGCCGAATGTGGATCCGGGTAACTTCGCTGCGGGCTATGGCTATATGGTCGCCCAGGCGCTGGTCGTGGTGCTGGAGCAGTGCAAGAACGATCTCAGCCGGGCCAACATCATGGCGCAGGCCGCCAACCTCAAGAACGTCCCGCTCTCGATGCTGCTGCCCGGCATTGCGCTCAATACCTCGCCAACGGATTATCGTCCGATCCGGGACGGCTATATGGTCGAGTTTCGCGACAACCAACTGAACGTAATCAGCCAATTGCTGCGGGGTTCGTGAACCGGCGACCGGCGGCACGCAGAGCCGACGCAGCCAATTATGGACGCGCCGCTGGCGGCGGCTTCTGCACCGTCGGTGCAGCGGCAGCCAGAAGGTCCGCACGCGCTCCATTCCTGGGCGGATAGATTCGCTGCCGGTTGATCGTTTGCTTGGTCGCCTTCGCGCTGGCTCCGTAGACGGACAGCTGTCGGTCCCATCCGACGGTATAAACCGCTCCCCAGGCTCCGAGATCGAGCACCGTGACATACCAATCGATGTCGAGAGGCAGCATCGGCTCTCCGAGCAAATTGGCCACAACGTTATTCCCGGCGAAGCGGCCCATCGGTCTTGCGAACTGGCAGGACATCACGGTGGAATGTTCCCCGTCCACGACGCAGGAAGCCACATCGCCGGCGGCAAAGACGTTTGTCGCACCGGCAACGCGCATGAATTGATCCACATGGAGGCGACCAAGCCGATCCCGCTCGACCGCCAACGTCTGGGCCACGGGGCTTGCCCTCATGCCCGCGCACCACACGACCGTCCGCGTCGGGATCATTTCACCGGAGCTCAGCGTGACGCTGCTGGCATCGACGGACGTGACCGTTACGTTGAGCCGCGTTTCAACACCCAGCGCCGCCAACGCTTCGCTGACGATCGGGCGCGCCTGCTTCCCGATCGTCTCGCCAACGACCGGGTTTGGATCGACGAGGATGACGCGCCGGGTGCCGGAGAGGCCCGCTTTTTCGAGCTTGCCTGGCATCTCTGTTGCGACTTCGATGCCCGTAAAGCCGGCGCCGACGATGACCGCCGTGGCAAGGCCTTCCGAAACCGCTTGCCTGCCCAATCCGGCGAGGTGCGCGTCGAGCCGGACGGCCGCCGCGTAGGTATCCACGTCAAAACCGTTCGACATCAGCCCGGGTATTGCAGGGCGCACCAATTGGCTGCCAAGCGTCAGGACCAGCCGATCGTATCCGATGGTCTCGCTGCTGGCGTTCGTTGTCACGCTCACATGCTGCTTGACGGGATCTATTTCCCGGACTTCCGCAACCCTGTGATCGACCCCAACCGGGTCAAGCAGGTCCGCAAGCGGTATGGCCGCGTCGCTGATGTCGACCTCGTAGTTGCGTACCCTGATGTTGTGGTAGGGGTTGCGATCGACGACGAGTATTTCGACGTCCGCTGCCGGTGCACCGATTTCGTCGCGCTTGCGCGCAGCCCCGAGGGCGGCCCAGAGCCCTGCGAATCCCGCACCAAGCACAACGATGCGCGCCATGTGATTTTTCCAAACGCTCCGGCTGGAGCTAATCTGGCGGGAGTAACGGAATCAAGCTTGTTGAGTGCCGTCATAGCTTGCGCGCGCGTCACGATCGCGGCGTGACTGAACGCAATGCGTTCAGGGTCAGCCCTCGCCGTCCCGCGTTTTATCAAGCGGAATGCCCAGCCCCGCCAGATGCGTATCCACGAACTGCGCCAATTGCTGGCGCAGCTTTTCCGGCGGCACCGCGACCATTCGCTCCTCCAGGCCGAGCGAAATGATGCCGTGCACGGCGGAGAACATCGTGCGCGCCAGCAGGGCCACCTCCTCCGGATCGCGGTCGGGCAACAGCCGCACCAGCGGCGCATGCATCAGCGCGAAGGCCTGCATCACCATCAGCAAAATGTCTTCCGGGAACGGCCGGTCGCCCTCCATCCGGTGCTCGAACAGCGCGCGCAACAGATTGGCGTGACCGGCTGCGAACGCCAGGTAGGTCTCGGCCAGTCCATGGAGCTGGCTGACCGGGTTTTCGGCGGGAACCGCGACCAGCTGGTCCGTCAGGGCCCGAACCGTCTCCCGATTGACCGTCAGTATCAGGCCGTCGAAGTCCCCGAACTCATTATAGACGCTCCCGATCGAGCAGTCGGCGGCCTCGGCAACATCCCGAACTTTCAATGATCTCAATCCGTTAGAGGCAATTACGGCCCGCGCGGTCTTGAGCATGAGCTGGCGGCGCAAAGTTTTTTTGCGGTCCCGCGAAGATTCTTCTTGAGCAACGCTCACGTTTGGCCTATATGTTTTGAACAATGTTCATTTAACAGGAGGCTACCCCGATGCAAACCCTCGTTTCCCGGCTGACCACCACTTTCATCGACGATGCCATCGAACTCGTGAAGGGATTTGGCAAGATTGTCGCCCATATGGCCACCGCGCCGATCGAGCGCATCGCCAATGCCTGTGACGTCGGCGGGGTTCTGGCCCGCCGGCAGTCGGCGCGCCGCCTGCGCGCGATGAGGAAGACCCATCGCCGCCACACCCCGTGGAAGCGCTCGCTGTCGCCGTTCGCCTCCCTGCACCACCTGACGTGAGCCGCCGCCGCTTCGGTTCAAATGTGTCTCCGATCGTAAGAAAGGGATCACTATGCCGCGGCAAATCAACCACCGGGTTCCGCGCGACAGTGCCCCGGCTAACTTTCCGTACAAGTTTTCGAGGCAAGCGTTTCCGGCGACCCATTCGGACGCCTGACACAACTTCTGCGTGACCCACCACCGCTGACGTTCATTAGCCGCGATTTCCAGACCACGCCCGCAATTGCCGGGCTGAAGTAACAGGAATTAGTCATGATCAAGGAATTGCTGTCCTCCCGCCGCTTCGCTCCGCTGTTCTGGTCGCAATTCTGCTCGGCGCTGAACGACAACGTGCTGAAGAATGCGCTCGTCATCATGCTGCTCTATGGCGTGGCCGCCGGGGAAGGCGCGCCGCTGGTGACGCTGGCCGGCGCGGTCTTTATTTTCCCGTTTTTCGTGCTGTCGGCGCTCGGCGGCGAACTGGCCGACAAATACGTCAAGATGACCGTCGCGCGGCGACTGAAGTTCGCCGAAATATTTGCCGCCGGCTTTGCGGCCGCCGGCTTCTATCTGCATTCGATCCCGCTGCTGTTCGTGGCGCTCGCGCTGTTCGGCGTGGTAGCGGCCCTGTTCGGTCCGGTGAAATACGCGATCCTGCCCGACCAGCTCCAGGTTTCCGAACTCGCCACCGGCAACGCGCTGGTCGAGGGCGCGACCTTCCTGGCGATCCTGATCGGCACGATTGCCGGCGGCCTGTTCATCGCGGGCGCCTCGCACATGGGATGGATTTGCCTGGCCGTGGTCGGGCTGTCGGTCCTGTCCTGGGCGTTCGCGGCCCGCATCCCGGTCAGCCAGCCCTCCGCGCCTGACCTGCCGATCATGGTCAATCCCTGGACCTCCACCGTTCACCTCCTGAAGTCGCTCTATGCCGAACCGCGGCTGTGGGACGGCATGGTGATCGTGTCCTGGTTCTGGATGGTCGGCGCGATCGTGCTGTCGTTGCTGCCCGCGCTGGTCAAGGGCGATATCGGCGGCACCGAAGGCGTGGTGACGATGTGCCTGGCGGTGTTCGCGATCGGCATTGCCGCGGGCTCGCTGGTTGCCGCGCAGCTCAGCCATGTGCGGCCGAATCTCGCGCTGGTGCCGATCGGCGCCATCGTGATGGGCATCATCGGCCTCGATCTGGCCTGGGCGATCGGAAGCACGGCGCAGGGAACCGACGTCACCGCCGCTGCATTCGCCACCTCCTTCGCCGGCCTCCGCATGCTGGCCGACTTCTTCCTGTTCGCGGTCGGCGGCGGCCTGTTCGTGGTGCCGTCGTTTGCCGCCGTGCAGGCATGGTCCGCGCCGTCGGAACGCGCCCGCGTGATCGCGGCCGGCAACGTGCTGCAGGCGGTCTTCATGGTGGCCGGCTCGCTGCTGGTCGCGGGATTGCAGGCGGGGGGTCTTCCGGTGGCCTGGATCTTCTTCGGCCTTGCGATCGCAAGCTTCGGCTCGGTCTGGTTCGTGCTCGACAAATGGGGCCGCGAGGGCGTGCGCGATTTCGGCGCGCTGCTGTTCCGTGCGCTGTTCCGTGTCGAGGTCCGCGGCATGGAGAACCTGCCGCCGGCAGGCACCCGCATGCTGATCGCGCCGAACCATGTCAGCTTGGTCGATGGCCCGCTGCTGCATGCCACGCTGCCGATCGACGCCAGCTATGCCGTCGACACCGGAATTTCCAAGGCGTGGTGGGCAAAGCCGTTCCTGAAGCTGATCAAGCACTACACCATGGACCCCACAAAGCCGCTGGCGGCGCGCGACCTGATCAAGCTGGTGGCGTCGGGCGAACCGGTGGTGATTTTTCCCGAGGGCCGCATCACGCTGTCGGGCTCGCTGATGAAGGTCTATGACGGCACCGCGATGATCGCCGACAAGGCGGACGCGATCGTCGTGCCCGTCCGCATCGAGGGCGCGCAGCGTTCGCGCCTGAGCTATTTGAAGAACGGCGAGATCAAGCGCTCGTGGTTTCCCAAAGTGACGATCACGATCCTGCCGCCGGTGAAATTGTCGGTCGACCCCTCGCTGAAGGGCAAGCTTCGCCGCAACGCCGCCGGCGCCGCGCTGCAGGACGTCATGATCGATGCCGTGGTTCAGAACGCCATGCTGGACCACACGCTGTTCGAAGCGCTGGCGCATGCGCGCCGCGACCGCGATACCGGCAAGCCGATCATCGAGGACGCGCTGGGCACCAAGCTGACCTATCGCAAGATGATCCTCGGCGCCCAGGTGTTGAGCCGCAAGCTCGAGCACGGCACGTTGGCCGGCGAGAATGTCGGCGTACTGCTGCCGAATTCGGCCGGCGTCGCCGTCGTGTTCATGGCGCTGCAGACCATCGGCCGCGTGCCGGCGATGCTCAATTTCTCCGCCGGCCCGGTCAACGTGCTGGCGGCGATGCAGGCCGCGCAAGTGAAGACCGTGCTGACCTCGAAGGCGTTCATCGAGAAAGGCAAGCTCGACAAGCTGATCGCCGCCATCGCCGGACAGGCCCGCGTCGTGTACCTGGAGAACGTGCGGGCCGGCATCGGTTCGCTCGACAAGGTCCGCGGCCTGCTCGCCGGATCCGCGCCTCGCGTGGCGCGCAACGCTGAAGATCCGGCGGTGATCCTGTTCACATCGGGATCGGAAGGGACGCCGAAGGGCGTCGTGCTCTCCCATCGCAACATCCTGGCCAATGCGGCCCAGGCGCTGGCGCGCGTCGACGCCAACGCCAACGACAAGGTGTTCAACGTGCTGCCCGTGTTCCACTCCTTTGGCCTGACGGGCGGCATGATGATGCCGATGCTGGCCGGCATTCCGATCTTCATGTATCCGTCGCCGCTGCATTACCGGATCGTGCCGGAACTGATCTACCAGACCGGCGCCACCATCCTGTTCGGCACCGACACCTTCCTCACGGGCTACGCGCGCTCGGCGCATGCCTACGACTTCCGCACCCTGCGCCTCGTGATCGCCGGCGCTGAAGCGGTGAAGGACCGTACGCGGCAGGTCTACATGGAACGCTACGGCATCCGCATCCTCGAAGGCTACGGCGTCACCGAGACCTCACCCGTGCTGGCGATGAACACGCCGATGGCGAATCGTCCGGGCACTGTCGGCCGGTTGTCGCCGCTGATGGAAGCCCGCCTCGATCCGGTCCCCGGCATCGACGAAGGCGGCCGCCTTTCGGTGCGCGGACCCAACGTCATGCTCGGATATCTGCGCGCGGAAAACCCCGGCGTGCTGGAGCCGCTCGCCGGCGGCTGGCACGACACCGGCGACATCGTCGCCATCGATGCGGCCGGCTTCATCGCCATCAAGGGCCGCGCCAAGCGTTTTGCAAAAATCGCCGGCGAGATGGTCTCGCTGTCGGCGGTCGAAGCCATGGCCGCGACACTGTGGCCGCAGGCGATGTCGGTCGCGGTATCGATCCCCGACGCGCGCAAGGGCGAGCGGATCGTGCTCCTGACCACGCAAAAGGATGCCGAGCGCGCAGCAATGCAGCGTCAGACCAAGAGTGTCGGCGCATCCGAACTGGCGGTGCCGGCCGATATCCGCGTCGTCGACACCGTGCCGCTGCTCGGCTCCGGCAAGACCGATTATGTCGGTGCGACGAAGTTGGCGAAGGAGCTTGCGACGCCGGCCGAGCCGGTGCGGGCGCAGGAAGTGACGGAACAGGAAGTCGCGTGACGCGATCGCGGCGCCGCGGGATCGATGACGGTCCCGCGGTAAGTCGGTCGGACGAATTGCGAGAACCGCAGTAGTCGCGCGGCAAATCAGGAGAACTGGCCTTTACTCCTGACGAGTTCGATCGCATCTGCGGGCTACGCGGAAACGTCAGATGCCTTTGTCATCTCTTTTATCCGATCACCGTCTCAAACATCGCGTGGCCGTCGTGATCCAAAAAGAATGTACCCGATACTGTCCCATGCGTAGGGAGAAAAGATAGCTGATCGGCGGCCAAGTCTGTCGAATATGTGAATCTGCAGATGTGTCCAGAGAGCTGGTCTGACCGGTTGCACGAGTGCTTCTCGAACGCGCGAAACTTTGCTTCCGAGATTGATTTCATCTCGAGTTTCGACAGGAACTGGCTGAAGGATGATTTCATCTCCGCCACGGATGGCTCTGGCCTGCTCTGGTCGCGGAGCGCGACAAACATCACCGCAACTGCTAGGCCCGCCACGACAAAGCCGAAGGAATTAACCCGCGTGGGCACCTCGACGATCATCAGAATTGCTGTTCGAGATCTAGCCCGGATGTTAGTCGGCTTATCAGCGATGCGACCTCACCAAGATGTCTTCCCTCTTTTGATTCTAGCAGCAAAGCGAGCCTTTGGACACATTCGACGTCGCTCGCAATCCAGGCTTCCGGGCTATCGAGTGCCCTTAAATTCGTTTGAACAACCAGCGACATGATACGGCTCCTTGCATGGTTATGGCAGCTTTGACGAACCCTAGAATATCGAACTGCCCTCCTCATTCTCCGTGGATCGATTCGACCACATCGGGGTATATGCGGCATCCAGCTGCCATATGGCGGACAGGAAGCCGTTGCGCAACGCAAATGCGCAGACGATCACCGCACCACATATGACGGCTAGTGCATTTTGAATCTCAGCAATTTGTCTGCGATTTCGTTTATGCTGATTGAATTTTGTCTGTTCAATCTCACGTCCGCCGAACTTGTAAAGATTGTTCAGTGAGGTGCTGAAGCTGACCCGTGATCGGCCCAGCCTTGGATTCATTTGTTGCCTGCGGAGGTTCATGAACACGCCCCTTTACGACACTTGGCTCCACCGACGGATTACGCAACGTTAAATTAGGAAGCCGTAGTTCCACAGGGCTCGCTCTCTACAGAAAATCGTCGGGGCAACACGGCCACCGCACCAGCCCGCAGCACCAGCGGGTGGGACCACTGTCGCTGCACAGGAGGCAAGCCTTGGACAAATCGAGCCGCGAGATCGCGGAGGTGTGTGTTTGCGGTGACCTATCCACGGCGTCCCGGCCTTGAGCCGGGACCGATACGCCGCGGCTTATCGGTGAGAGCGCAGGCATTGGATATCTTCCGCAAAACAAGCGCCGCAGCGTATCGGTCCCGGAGTTCGCCGGGACGACGCAAGATTTATCTAAACCGGCTGATGCGCCGAGGCTCGCCGAGCCTCACCACCCCAGCCACTCCACGCAAGACAGAATCCCACTATGACCCGTCATTTGCTAAACAGAATGTCATCAAGCAAAACAGGCGGCGCGAGACCGCTGGACGTGGAGGAAGCATGTCGTCCGTTCGCTATTACGACTGGGTCGCACATTTCGGCCGCCGAACGCCGGACAAGATCGCCGTCCACGATCTCGCCAGCGAACGCCGGTTGTCCTACGCACAGTTTGACGCGCGCATTTCGCGGCTGGCCGCTCACTTGCGCGACCAGCTCGGCGTGACGCGCGGCGAGCGCGTCGCCGTGCTGGCACTGAATACATCAGATACGCTGGAGGTGCAGTTCGCCTGTTTCCGGATCGGCGCGGTGTTCCTGCCGTTGAATACGCGGCTCACGGTGCCCGAGTTGCAGTTCATCGTCGGCGACTCCTCGCCGAAGGTGATGATCCACGATGATGATCTTGCCGAGGTTGCGCTCACGGTCGCAAAACTTTGCGGCGTTGCGTCCGCGCTGCGGTTCGGCGCCAGCGGTTCCTACGAGGCGGCGATTGCGGCGGCAGCGCCGCTCGATCGGGCCGAGATCGTCACGCTCGATGACATCTCGACCATCATGTACACCTCGGGCACGACGGGCCGGCCCAAGGGTGCGATCATCACCCATGGCATGACGTTCTGGAATTGCGTCAATCTCGGCGGCCCCGCCTATATCTCGCCGTCGAGCGTGCTGCTCACCGTTCTGCCGCTGTTTCATACCGGCGGTCTCAATTGCTATACGAACCCGGTGCTGCATGCCGGCGGCACGGCGCTGATCATGCGCGCGTTCGATCCCGGCCTGGCGCTGCAGCTGATCAGCGATCCCTCATACGGCATCAACCAGTTTTTCGGCGTGCCCTCGATCTATCAATTCATGGCGCAGCATCCGGCCTTCGCCACCTCCGACTTCAGCCGGCTGGTGATCGGCGGTGTCGGCGGCGCGCCGATGCCGGTGCCGGTCCTTAAAGTCTGGGAAGAACGCGGCGTCGCGCTGCAACAGGGTTATGGCATGACCGAAACCAGCCCAGCCGTGCTCACGCTTGACAAGGAGGACGCCGCGCGCAAGGCCGGTTCGTCCGGCAAGCCGGTGCTGCACACGGAAGTGCGGATCGTCCGCCCCGACGGCACCGATGCCGATGTCGGCGAGCTCGGCGAACTCTGGGTCAGGGGACCGAACGTCACGCCGGGCTACTGGAACCGGCCGGACGCCAACGCGTCATCGTTCACCGATGGCTGGCTGCACACCGGCGACGCCACGCGCGTCGATGCAGACGGCTTCTACTACATCGTCGACCGCTGGAAGGACATGTACATCTCCGGCGGCGAAAACGTCTATCCGGCCGAAGTCGAGAGCGTGCTGCACCAGCTCACAGCAGTTGCGGAGGCTGCGATCATCGGCGTGCCGAACGAACAATGGGGCGAGGTCGGCATGGCGATCGTGGCCGTGAAGCCGGGCCATACGCTGACGCCGGCGGAAATCCACGCGCATTGCACCGCCAATCTGGCGCGGTTCAAGTGCCCGAAGCTGATCGAGTTCGTCGATGCGCTGCCGAGGAATGCGACGGGGAAGATTCACAAGCCGACACTAAGGGAGAGATTCAACGCGGTGAAGGCGACCGACAAGGTGGCTTCGTAGCGGGCGAGAAAGAATTGTAGACCGCATGAGCGTCAGCGACATGCGGGCTGCAGCAACAAACAAAAAACCCGCCGATTCATCATCGGCGGGCTCTCGTATCGGAGGCTGATCAGTGGATCCCAGTACATCCGTGGAAATCCGAAGATCGGCAACCTTTAGTCGACGCGAAGGTTCTCGGCGCTGGTCTTGCCGCGCATCGGGTCCTTCTTCGCTTCGAACGAGATCTTCTGGCCTTCATTGAGCGAGCTCAAACCGGCACGCTCGACGGCGCTGATATGAACGAAAACGTCGGTGCTGCCATCATCGGGCTGGATGAAGCCAAAACCCTTGGTCGCGTTGAACCACTTAACTGTTCCGGTAGCCATGTAACTATCTCCAAGATGCGCAAAGCGCTTTGCCTGCACGACCTCCGCGCGGGCTTGATCCGATTTAACGATGTCTTGGGGATTGGGGCCGGTTTCGGCGTGGTCGACAAGGCAGAGCGGTCATTCGAATAGGGTTCATATAGGCCAATTCAGCGGGAATGCAAGGCTTAGATCTTACACGGGCAGGAACATCGCGAACGGTTCATCCGTCGTCCGGCGCAAATGCTGGCAATATTGCGCGTAATTGGGGTCATCGGCCGAAATCCGGCCAAAGGTTGGATGGGTAACCATCTTGGTCGGAAGATAGGCGATTGGAGCTGCGATCGGCGTCAGCAGCGAGCCGCGGCCGGCGAGCAGCGTGGTGATGATGCCGTACATCTCGCCGGAGATCGCCAGCCGCGCCACCGTGATCAGGCGGTGCTGGCCGTGCCGGTTGGTGACGAGATAGATGTGCCCGGACTGGTTCGGCACCGCCACTTCGCCGAACTGGGTGAAGGCCGCATCCTGCCGTTCGCTTTCGTGAAACACCAGGCAGGACGCCGCATTATCCCAGGAGATTTCGGTGCGATAGGCGAAGACCGCCTCCCTGTCGCCGAACGACGGACGCACCGTCACATAGGTGCCCTCGATCCAGGCCACCGCGCGACGCGAATAGGCACCCAGCCCGTCGGGCGCAACGTCACCATTCCCATTGGGCGCGGCGGGCGCCGGAGCGTCGGGCGCTTTGCGCAGGGAGACACCAAGCGCCTGCTCGAGGCGGACGGTAGTGGCCAGCGTGAATGGACGGCGGCCGCCAAGCACCTTCTCCAGCGTCGAGAGGCTGAGCTTTGCAAGCTCCGCCAGCGATTGCCGGGAAATGTGGCGGCGGGCGATTTCCTCACGAATGGTGTTGGCGATCTGCCGGCTTTGCTCGGCGGAAAGCTGCTGGTCCGGCGCTGGCATCGTTACCCCTGCTCTACCCCCGCCAGTCTAGCAGACGCACAATCCATCACAAACCCGCACAAAACCGTCGCGCCCGCGGCGGTGGGCGGTGGCGGGCGACCGAACAAGGCCGATCATTCCGCTCGCGCCAAATCACGGCTTTCCGCACCCTCCCTCCACGGCGAAATCGCCGTTTTGGAGTGAGCGACATGACGACATGCGACGATATTGAGGCTGACAAAACCGGCGAACAGCCCGGCCTGATCAGGCTGGTACTGTTCTTCGTGATGCAGGGCGTTGCCGTGATCCTGGTCGGGTTTGCGGCCTTATTCTTGAGCTTCGAGCCGGTATGGTCCGCAGAGCGCCTGCAAGCTGGCCTCGTCAAGCCCGGCGACGCGCGTTCCGGATCGCTGCTGCTGAAAACGGACGACGGCTACGCCGATGCATCACGGCTCGGCATCGATGTCGACCTCACGGTGTCGGGCCCGACCGTCCGCGCCCGCGTCACGCAGATCTTCCGCAACCCGACCAAGGACTGGGTCGAAGCGGTCTACGTCTATCCGCTGCCGTCGGGCGGCGCGGTCGATACACTGAAGATGGTGATCGGCGACCGCGTGGTGGTCGGCGACATCAAGGAGCGGCAGCAGGCCAAGATCATCTACGAGCAAGCCAAACAGAATGGACAGAAGGCCGCGCTGACCGAACAGGAGCGGCCGAACATCTTTACCAACTCCGTCGCCAATATCGGCCCCGGCGAAACCGTGCTGGTGCAGATCGAATACCAGGAACCGGTCCAGCAATCCGGCAGCGAGTTCTCGCTGCGGCTGCCGATGGTGGTCGCACCGCGCTACAATCCCAAACCCGTCGTGCAGAGCGTCGACTTCAAGCCTGGTGACGGCGGCTGGGGCTCGACCAAATCCGATCCCGTGCCGGACCGCGACCGCATCTCGCCCGAGGTGCTCGACCCCGCGACCAACGCCCCGGTCAACCCGACCCGGATTACCGTGCGGCTGCAGGCCGGCTTTCCCCTCGGCGAGGTCAAGAGCCACCATCATGCGATCAAGACCGAAAAAATCGATGACAGCACCAGCATCCTCCGCCTCGCCGAAGGCCCGGTGCCGGCCGACCGCGATTTCGAGCTCACCTGGAAGCCAGCCGCGGAGAAAGCGCCGTCGGTCGGGCTGTTTCGCGAGCATATCGGCAACAGCGATTATTTGCTCGCCTTCGTCACCCCGCCAGCGGTCGAGCAGGCCCAGCAAAAACCGCTGCCGCGCGAGGTCATCTTCGTGATCGACAATTCCGGTTCGATGGGCGGCGTCTCGATCGTCCAGGCCAAGGCCAGCCTCAGTTACGCCCTCGGCCGCCTGCAGCCCAACGACCGCTTCAACGTGATCCGCTTCGATCACACCATGGATGTGCTGTTTCCGTCCGCCGTGCCGGCCGACGGGGAGCATGTCGGCCGGGCGACTTCCTTTGTCGACGCGCTGCAGGCCAATGGCGGCACCGAAATGGTGCCGGCGATGCGCGCCGCGCTGTCCGACAATGCAAGCGACACCGGCTACGTTCGGCAGGTCGTGTTCCTGACCGACGGCGCGATCGGCAATGAGCAGCAATTGTTCGAAACCATCAATGCGCTACGTGGCCGCTCGCGCATCTTCATGGTCGGCATCGGCTCCGCGCCGAACACCTATCTGATGACGCGCGCTGCCGAACTCGGCCGCGGCACCTTCACCCATATCGGCTCGGTCGAGCAGGTCGAAGAGCGCATGAAGAGCCTGTTCGCCAAGCTGGAGAATCCCGCGGTGACCAATCTCACCGCAAAGTTCTCCGACGCCGCGGCGGACATCACGCCGGTCGCGATCCCCGACGTCTATCGCGACGAGCCGCTGGTTCTCGCGGCAAAGCTCGACAAGCTCACAGGCTCGGTCGAGATCAAGGGCCGCATCGGCGACCGTCCCTGGGTCGTCACCCTGCCGCTGGCAAATGCCGCCGAAGGCAAGGGCCTGTCAAAGCTCTGGGCGCGGCGCAAGATAGCGGATGCCGAAGTCGCGCGCACCACGCGGCAGGCGAGCCCGGACGATGCCGACAAGACCATTCTGGCGCTGGCGCTCGAGCATCAGCTCGTCACGCGGCTGACCAGCCTTGTCGCGGTGGACAAGACACCGAGCCGTCCGGAAGGTGCGACGCTGAAACTCTCGGAGCTGCCGATCAACCTGCCGGCGGGTTGGGATTTTGAGAAAGTGTTCGGCGAGCGTCTTCGTGCCCCGGCTAATCCGACGGAACGCCGCGCGGATGACAGACAGGCGCAGGTTCAGGTCGCGGCGCTGAAGCGCCTGCAGCCGATCGTGACGCAAGCGCCCAGCACGGTAACGCTGCCGAAGACGGCAACCGACGCCGAGTTGAAGATGATTGCAGGTGTGATCCTGCTCACGGTCAGCCTGATCCTGCTGATGTTTACTCGACGTCAGATGTCACTGCGTTGACGTCGACTGCAAAGAGGAGGCTCCCCACCCCTCTTTCCAGAGCGCGCGCGGCTTCCCGTCCCCCAGGGCCGCGCGCGCCCCCCTTTTTCCCCGGACACCGTCACTTCCTCCCGAACCGCCGTCATTGCGAGCAGCGAAGAGACGAAGCAATCCATCTCGCCGCGCGAAGAAAGACTGGATTGCTTCGCTACGCTCGCAATGACGAAAGGCCATCACAATGCCCCGCGTCATCCTCCCGCTCCTTCTCGCCGTCATCGGCCTGATCCTGTTCGGCCAGGGCGCCTACATCCACGCCAAGGCGCTGGTCGCCCAGGTGCTGCTGGAACGCGCCTTCGAGAAATCCATCGTCACCGGTCGCGAGACAAAGCCGTGGTCCTGGGCAGATACCTGGCCGGTCGCGCGCATCGAAGTGACGCGGCTCCGTGCCAGTACCATCGTGCTCGCAGGCAGCAGCGGGCAGGCGCTGGCCTTCGGTCCGGGTCATGTCGAACGCACGCCGGACGCCGGCGAGCGCGGCGTCGCCGTCTATTCTGCGCACCGCGATACGCATTTCGCCTTCCTGAAGAACGTCGTGGTCGGCGACCCGATCGACGTGACGCGACAGGACGGCCGGACGTTTCGTTACCGGGTGGATGCCACCTCGATCGTGCGCTTCGATGCCTCCGGTATCGATCCGTTCGTGGACGGTCATCGGCTCGTGCTTTCGACCTGCTGGCCGTTCGACGCGATGACGCAAGGGCCTGAGCGCTATCTGGTGCACGCCACGATGGTTGAGGCTGCCGCCGATTCTCGCTAAAATTCTCCGCGCCCCAGGATATCGTGCGCGGTGCGAATGGCGCTGCGCACGCAACGCGTGTTGCCACACCAGCCAAGTGCCAATAGAAAGGCCTCAATCACCGGAAAATCATGGCGCGGCGTATCTCATCGATCGCTTCGGCCAAAGGACCAACAAATTGTAAGGGATTGCCATGGACGCTCAGGCCAGCACCGCATCGCACCATGCCGAAAAATGGTCGCCCTCGCCTGACGCCAGCGACATCGTCAAAAACATTCATGCGATGCTGCACCCGCGTAACATCGTTCTGGTTGGCGCCACCGACAAACCCGGCAACTATGCCGAGCGCATCTGGAACAACCTGATCAAGTACAAGTACGAAGGCGGCCTGTTCCCGGTCAACGCCAAGCGCGAAACGATCTGGGGCGTGCCCTGCTACAAGGATTTTGCGGGCCTTCCTGAAAAGCCCGACCACGTGCTGGTGCTGGTGCCGGCGCGTTTCGCGGTGCAGGTGATCCGCGACGCGGCGGCCGCCGGCGCGCGTTCCGCCACCATCGTCACCTCGGGCTTCAGCGAATTGCAGGACGAGGAAAGCCAGCGGCTGGCGGTCGAGCTGAAGCAGGCCGTGCAGGAGACCGGCCTTGCCGTCACCGGCCCGAACTGCCTCGGCAATCTCAGCGCCGGCGAAAAGCTGTTCACCAATATCGACGACCGCATCGTCACTATGGAGGCGGGCCCGGTGGCGATTGCCGGGCAATCCGGCGCGATCGTGATGGCGATCCGCCAGGCGCTGGAAGATCGCGGCGTCGGCGTCGGCTACATGGTCACGACCGGCAACGAAACCGGCCTCGAGACGCCGGACCTGATGGCCTATTTCGCCGCCGATCCCTCGATCCGCGTCATCGTGGTCTATCTCGAAGGCGTGCGGAACACAAAAGTGTTTCGCGAGGCCTGCAAGGCCGCGCGGGCCGCCGGCAAGCCCGTCATCGCGCTGAAGCTCGGCGCCTCCGAGGGCGGCCGGGCGGCTGCGATGGCACACACCGGTGCGCTCGCCGGCTCGATCGAAACCTTTGACGCGATCTCGACCCGCGAAGGCGTGATCCGCGTCCGCGGGCTCGACGAACTGATCGAGACCACCGAATGCTTCGTGCATGCCGAGCCGCCGAAGAGCAACCGCCTCGCCGCGGTGTCCTTGTCCGGCGGCAAGCGTGGCCTGCTGATCGACGCGTTCTATTCGGCCGGTTTGAATTTTGCCCCGCTGAGCAAGAATGCGACCGAGCAACTGGCAAAGATGCTCGGCCCCGGCAGCATCGTCGGCAACCCCCTCGATGCCGGCTTTGCCGCCGTGGTCGATCCGTCTGTCTACATGAAGTCGATCCAGATCATGATCGACGATCCCGACACCGACATCGTCATCATCGATGCCGAGTTGCCGAAAGCGCCGCATGAACTGCGCGAACGCAACCTGCGCATCGTGAATGAGATGGCCGGCGCCGCCAGCAAGCCCGTGGTCTATATCAGCGCGATGTCGATCGGCTTCACCGAATTCACCAAGGGGCTGCGCAAGTCCCTGCCGAACATCGCGGTCATGCAAGGCCTCGACCGCGCGGTCGGCGCAATCAAGTCGCTGATCGAATATTCCTCGCTGCGTAAGGAAGTGCCCGACATCAAGTCGAGCTCGAAGGCTTCCGCGCGCGCGGTGCTGGAGAAGGCGCTCAAGGCCGCCAACGGCGCGGCGGCGCTCGACGAGGTCGCCTCGAAGAAGCTGCTCAAAGCCTATGGCATCCCGGTTTCAAAGGAAGAGATCGCGCAGACCGCCGCGGAAGCGGTGAAGATCGCCAAGAAGATCGGCTTTCCCGTCGTGGCCAAAGTGGTCAGCGCCGATATCCTGCACAAGTCCGACATCGGCGGCGTGGTACTGAACCTCAACGGTGCCGCTGAAGTGAAAAAGGCATTCAACGACATCACCGCGCGGGTGAAGAAGATCAAGAGCAAGCCGAAGCTCGAAGGCATTCTGATCGCGCAGCAGGTCAAGGCCGATCTCGAACTGGTGGTCGGCGCCTCGCTCGACGCCGAGATGGGTCCCGTCGTGCTGTTCGGCACCGGCGGTGTCGATATCGAACTGATGAAGGACGTGGCGCTGGCTGGCGCGCCGCTGGACGAGGCCGAGGCGAAGCAACTCATCGCCAAGACCAAGGCCGGGGTGAAGATGAAGGGCTATCGCGGCAAACCCGCACTGCACGAGGCCTCCGCCGTGAAGGCGCTGGTCGGGCTCTCCAACCTGATGGCCGATGCCGGCAATCGTATCGCGTCGATCGACGTCAATCCGTTTTTGATCAACAGCAAGCTCGGCGTCGCCGTCGATGGCCTGATCGTGTTGAACAATGCTGCGGCGAACAAGGCGGCGAAGCATTGAGGTGCACGAGATGCCGTAGGGTGGGCTGAGCGAAGCGAGCCCACCATCTCGCAGCTTGTTCGGGGATAGACGGTGGGCACGTCACTACGCGACTTTGCCCACCCTACGGCACCGGGCAATCTACAGCCCCATTCCCCATTTCGCGGCCGTCTGCACGATCCAGTCGCGATACAACGTCAGCGGCGTGACGCCGGTCATGCCGCCGCAACCCGCCGTGCCGTTCGGCCCCGTCGACCAACTCACGACACCAACGACCGCCGGGCCGCTTTGCTTGTCCTCGAACACCGGCGCACCCGAATCGCCCGTGCAGGCGCCTAGCCCTTCACGCACCCCCTGCCCCACGGGATCGACGAGCCGGATCTGCAGCGTCCCCGGTCTGCCGGTCGCGACCAGGCCGGCGACGCGGATGGTGCCGCCGCTCTTGCCGTCGCCGCGCACGGTGACGCCGATGCCGGCAATGGTGAAGCGGCTGCCGACCGTGATCGGAATGGAAGGCATACTCACCGCGGCCGTCATCTTGCCCTTCGGCGACGCCTTCAATTGCAGCAACGCAACATCCGCCGTCGCGCGGTGCGCCTCCATCGCCTGCATATTGAAGCCGGGATGAATGGCGACCGCCTTGACATCCTGCAGCGACGGCTGCCGGTCCGCACCATATTCGACGATCTTGTAGTCGGCCCCTGCCGGGACGCAGTGCGCCGCGGTCAGCACCAGTTGCGGTGCGATCAACGCGCCGGTGCAAAAATTTCCGCGCGAGCCGACGATGGTAACGACTGACCGCGCGACCCCGTCCGTCGACGGCGTACCGCCGCCGACGATGGCGTGCGCGGGAACGCAAAACAGCAGGACAAGGCCGGCAATCAGGCGGGGCAGTATCTTCATCCGCGCAGCAATAACCTGCGCGGCGCATGCCGCCAAGCGCCGGATCGCACTGGTTCCAGCAGGCAATTCATGTTAGCCGCTCGCCAGTACAATTGTTCCGGGCGGGGAAATAATGATCGAGGCGGTCATCTGGGATTTTGGCGGCGTTCTCACCACCTCTCCCTTCGAGGCGTTTGCGCGGTACGAGACCGAGCGCGGACTGCCCGCCGACATCATCCGACGCACCAACGCCGCCAACCATCTGGAAAACGCCTGGGCGAAGTTCGAGCGCGCCGAAGTCGACATCCACGCCTTCGACGAACTGTTCGCCACCGAATCCCGCGCGCTGGGCGCCGAAGTTCGTGGCAAGGACGTGCTGCCGCTGCTATCGGGCGACCTGCGGCCCGAAATGGTCGAGGCCCTCAAGCGGGTAAAGGCGCAATTCAAGACCGGCTGCATCACCAACAATTTGCCGGCCAACGCCATCGGCAGCCACAGTGGCCGCAAGCTCTATGTCGCCGAGGTGATGGCGCTGTTCGACCACGTCATCGAATCCGCCAAGATCGGCCTGCGCAAGCCGGATCCTCGCATCTACGGGATGATGGTTGAGACGCTGCAGGTCGATCCCAAGAATTGCGTTTATCTCGACGACCTCGGCGTCAACCTGAAACCGGCGCGCGAGATGGGCATGACGACGATCAAGGTGCTCAACGCCGCGCAGGCGATCGATGAGTTGGAAGCGGCAACCGGGCTGTCATTGCGCTAGGCGGAAATACCGGAAAACTGCGGCCGCCCATGATCAAATCGCCGCTTGTCCTTTGCCGGGAACGCGGGCAGAACATTGTGAAATCTAGCGAATTCGGAGTTGAACCCCGTGGCTGAAAATGGGCCGTCGGCCTCGATCGAGGCAGTGGAAAGCGGTCTTGCGGCGCAAGGCTATATTGCAAGCCGCCAGATCGCGACCGCGGTCTATCTGGCGCAGCAGATCGAAAAGCCCATCCTGGTCGAAGGCCCGGCCGGCGTCGGCAAGACCGAGCTGGCGAAGGCGATCGCGGCCTGGCGCGGCCTGAAGATGATCCGCCTGCAGTGCTATGAAGGGCTTGATGAAGCCAAGGCCCTCTACGAGTGGAAATACGCAAAACAGCTTCTGTACACGCAGATCCTGAAGGACAAGCTCGGCGAAGTGCTCGGCGGCGCACCGACGCTGGAAGCGGCGCTGAGCCAGCTCCATGATTTCGGCGACGTGTTCTTCTCCAAGGAATTCGTCGAGCCGCGCCCGCTGCTGCAGGCGCTGGAACAGCCCGCCGGCTGCGTGCTGTTGATCGACGAAATCGACAAGTCGGACGCGGAGTTCGAATCGCTGCTGCTCGAAATTCTCAGCGATTTCCAGGTGACGATCCCCGAACTCGGAACCGTGGTTGCGGTCTCGCCGCCGACCGTGATCCTGACCTCGAATAGCGAGCGCGATCTCGGCGACGAGCTGAAGCGCAGCTGCCTGCATCTGCATATCGGCATCCCCGAGCAGACGCTGGAATAGAGCATCGTCGAAAGCCGGGTGCCCGGCATTTCGCAGACGCTGCGCAAGCAGATGGTGAGCTTCATCCACGAGGTCCGCACGCTCGATCTGAAGAAGCTGCCGTCGGTGAGCGAGTCGATCGACTGGGCGCGCGTGCTGGTGCTGCTGCAGGCGTCCGAGCTCGGCCACGAGGTGGTCAAGGATACGCTGAACGTTCTCCTGAAATACGAGGCCGACATCGAGGCCACCATGCCCCAGGTCTCCACCTTCATCGCCAAGGCTTCGCGTCAGAACGTCTTCGGATAGGCCGGTATGAGAGAGAACCTGCATCGCTTCTTTCGTGCGGCGCGGGGCGCGGGGGTGCGACTCTCGCCGGCCGAAAGCATCGACGCGATGCGGGCCGTCTCCAGGGTCGGCTTTGCAGACCGCACTATTCTGCGCGACACGTTTCTGCTGACGCTCGCCAAGACGCAGGACGAGAAGAAAGCGCTCGGCGACTGTTTCGATCTGTTCTTCGATCAGCCTGCGCCGCAGCCGCCGCCGCAGGATGACACGGCCAATGAGCAAGACTCATCTGAATCCAAATCAGCCTCCGATTCTCCAGGCGACTCAAGCGGCGGCGACGAGCAGGCTGACGGACTCGGCCAGCTTGCACAGATGCTGCTGGCGCAGGACCGCAACCAGATTTCGGCTGCCATTGCCAACGCGGCAAGCGCGGCCTCCCTGTCCGACATCCGCTATTTCACCCAGCGCGGCATCTTCTCCAACCGCGTTCTCGAACAGATGGGCATCGAGCGCCTGCGCGACGATCTCGATAACCTCACGGCGAGCAATCCGGCGCTGGCGGAACGGCTGACCAATGCGCTGGACGGATTGCGCGGCACGGTGCGCGAGACCGTCTCGCAGGCACTGCTGCTGTACGGGCGCGAGGAAGCCGAAAACCTGCGCAATGAAATTCTGGCCAACGCGCCGCTGTCGCGGATCGAGCCGCGGCAGGTGGAACAGATGCGTCGGCTGATCCGCCAGATCGCGCGCCGCCTTCGCGAGCGCTATTCCAAGCCGCGCAAGCGGCAGCGCCGCGGCCATCTCGACGTGCGCCGCACCATCCGCCGCAACGCCGCCTGGGGCGGCGTGCCGTTCCTCACTGCCTGGAAGCGACGCCACCGCGACAAGCCGAAGATCGTGGCGCTCTGTGACGTCTCGGGGTCCGTGGCGCGGGTGTCCGACTTCTTCCTGCTGCTGATCCACAGCCTGCACGAGGTCGTGGACGACGTCCGCTCGTTCGCGTTCTCAGGGCACCTGATCGAGGTCAGCGATATCCTGGAATCCAAATCACCGGAGCAGGCGATGGCCGAGATCATGTCCAAGGTCGGCTTCGGCTCGTCGGATTACGGCAACTCATTCGACGATTTCGAACACGGCTGGATGAGTGCGATCACGCCGCAAACCACGGTGATCGTGCTCGGCGACGCCCGCAGCAACAACCTCGACCCGCGCGCCGATATCCTTCGCCGCATCGCCGAGCGCTCGAAGCGGCTGGTCTGGCTCAACCCGGAGGGCCGCATGGCCTGGGGCTGGGGCGATTCCGAAATGCCGCGCTATGCGACTTTCTGCACGGTGGTCCGGCAATGCGCGACCGCGAAGCAGCTGGAACGCGCGGTGTCGGATATCGTGGCGAGCTATCAGTAGGCGCCGAACACTTCGGCGCGACGATTCGGTTCAGGCAAGCCTCACGAAGACCGACTTGTCTTCCTTCTTGCGCAGATTTGCTTGCCACGGCCCCGGATAGGCTTTCCGGAGGGCCTTCAGCATCGCGCCGAGATTTTTCACTTTGGTCCTGTCCTTTGCCAGCTCGTAGGGCGGCTCCGCCCCCCAGGTGACGTCCTCATTGGTGAAATGCAGTGTGATCTCGCGCTTGCCGTGCATCTTCACCAGCGCTTCCAGCGTCGGCGCATCGGGATTATCGAACTTGCCGTTGGCCGAGAAAACGTAATGTTTGGCGACGAATGTCTGTAGAAACTTTTCCGAGCAGTTACGTATGCTGCCGTGATGCGGCATCTTCAGCACATCCAGCATCACCGGTGTTGCCCCGAGCCCCAGTTCGTCCCAGGCGGTCACAATGTCGTTGCCATTGGGCGTCGCCGGTGAGCAGCAGCTTCTTGCCCGCGATGTCGACGAGAACGACGATCGAGGAAAGGTTCGCAACGGCGCTGTCCATCAACTTCTGCGGCAGAAACAACTCCTGCAGGGCAGCTTGCCGCGCCTCCTTGGTCGGTTTCTGCAGCGCCTTCGCCCATTCGGCGCGCAGCTTGTCGAGCCGCCTCTGCAACGGACCGATCACTGTGACTTTCGCGCCTTCAATGTTGAACGGCTGTTGCTCCTGCTTGGCAACGACCAGGCCGCGGACTGGCGCATTGCCTTGCAAGCCCAGCGCCGTAAGGCTGCCTGCCAACGTGATGCCTTGGCCGACGCTCTCCATGATCATCCGCGCGTGCTCGTCATCGACCCCGGGCAAATTCTGCACGCTGACGAGAAGGCCGGATGGCTGGCATCGATGCCGCCGTCGATCACGGCGAAAGTGATGCTCGTCGTGTTGATGTCGAACACCCGCTGCGCCGCATCGGCCTTCACAGTGTTGCGCGATTCGAACAGCGTCTGCGCCGCAGGCCTGTTCAGGCTGATCAGGTACACCCCCTTGTCTTCCTTCGGGTCGATGCCTTTCGTATGGCGCACCAAATCCCATGCGCGCTTGTACAACGCATTCAGATCGGCCTGCTCGTCCGGCGTGACGTGCGTCGGATCTTGCTTCGCGTCGTCGTCCTCGGGAGCCGGACCCAGCCGGTACGCAAGTCCCGCCAGTCTCCATAAATCTTCCTTCGTGTCGGCCGAGCGAAGAAAGTCGATAAACCCGACCAATGC
>CADEDX010000032.1 GCA_902826195.1 uncultured Bradyrhizobium sp.
GACGGCAATGCCGACGGCGCGGTGGACTCGCAAGGCGAGGCGCTGGAGGCGCTGCGCAAGGGCGCGCAGAGTCTGGCGGAAGCCATGCAGCAGGGCGACGGCGATCAGCCCGGCGACGGCCCTGGCAACCCCAGAGGCCGCCAGCAGGGTGCACAGACTTCCACCGACCCGCTCGGCCGGCCGATGCGCCACAATGAATTCACCGACGACTATACGGTGAAGATCCCCGGCGAGATCGACGTGCAGCGGGTACGCCGCATCCTGGAAGAACTGCGCCGCCGCCTCGCCGATCCGTCCCGCCCACAGATCGAGCTCGATTACATCGAGCGCCTGCTGAAGGAATATTGAAATTTCAGCGACGCCTGAACTTTCGCTGTATCCGCACACCGTCGTCGCCCGCGCAGGCGGGTGACCCAGTATTCCAGAGACGTCAGTACTTGAATCGAGAGGCTGCGGCGTACTGGATCACCGCCTTCGCGGGGATGACGAGCTGTGGCGGGCGCGGCAGACCGCGTCTCGCTACCGCTTAATCCCCCGCCGCAAGCGCATCCGCTACCGCCGTGCGGATATCATGCACCGAGAACGGCTTGGTCACCACGTCGTGCACGATCGCATTGAGGCCGGAGGCGCGTTCGCGCTGGGCGGCGTATCCCGTCATCAGCAGGATCTTCAGCTTGGGAAAATCGCGCGCCGCCGCCAGCGCCAGCGCGATGCCGTCCATGACCGGCATCTGGATGTCGGTCAGCAGCAGGTCGAAGGCGCCCTGTTCGCGGGTCAGGATATCGAGCGCTTCGGCGCCGTCCTCGGCGGTAACTGTCTCGTGGCCGTCCATGGCAATGGCGCGCGCCACCAGCACGCGCATGGAATCCTCGTCATCGGCAATCAGCACGCGCGGCATGAAATCGTCTCTCTCGCCCCGGCGGCCTTGTGGTCAGGCGTGGCCGGCCAAGTCCCGCTTGTTGAAAAAGCGTACGTCAATATTACGGCCTTCCGCCGGTGGTGATGCCAGCCGCGACTTGAAATAGGCGCGCTCGCCGGGATTGAGCACCGGCTGCTCCAGCACCGCGTTCCAAGCGTAGATCTCCGCGCCCTGCGCATCGCGCACTGAAAAGCGCAGCCGGGGCAATTCGACCGGGTTTCTGCTCTGGCCGACGATGGCGCCTTCGATGACCAGGACCGGCTTGCCGTCCACGGTCTCGCTGGTGAGCTTGATGTCCTTGAAGGCCAGCCCGCGCAGGTTCACTTCCAGCCCGACCATCTTGTAGAATGTGGCGGTCTGCGGCAGCAGCCGCACCACGTCGGTACGCCAGATCATCAGCGCCAGGACCAGCGCACCCATCGCGGTGCAGGCGGTCGTCAGGCCGACTTTCGGCATGAAGGGGATTCGGGGCAGCGATGGCAGCCGGACCAGGCGTGCCAGCCGCTGGCGATGTGTGGAAATTGGGGCTTCCTCGGGATTGTCGGCGTCCTGCCTGGCGGCCGACGTCCAGTCGCTCGCGCCGCCGGCCTGCGCGCCTTCGCCCTCGGGGGGCCAGCCGGCCGAAATCGAGGGACTTTCGACAACGGGGGTATCCTGGCCCTCTTCCGCGCGGGCCAGCGCCTCCCAGTCGTCCGCGGCGTCATTTGCAGAAGCGGCCGATTGCGTGGCATCTGGCATGGCGGCCGGCATGGCTTCCGCCATTTCGATCGCATCCTCGGGCCGCGCCAGCCAGGTTTCCTTGCAGCGCGAGCAGCGGACCGTGCGCCCAGCGGCTCCGAGGGTACCCGGATTGATGGCGTAAGATGTTGTACAATGAGGGCAAATGATATGCATGGAGCCCGTCTCTAACGTGTCTTTGCCGGAATGCTACATGTCGACCGTTAACGAACCGGAAACCATAACGGCCGCAAAACGGTTTTGCCCGTTTGGTTCCCAAACCGGCGCGCCACGCGCCCAAAGCCCGGATTCGGGTTCACGTCCGGGGTTTTTGGCCGCGGCTCAAGTCGAGCGGAGCTGAGCTTGGTTCGGTTCGAAAATGTCGGTCTGCGGTACGGGCTCGGCCCGGAGATTCTGCGCGACCTTACCTTCCTGATTCCGGCGCATTCCTTCCAGTTTCTCACCGGCCCCTCGGGCGCGGGCAAGACCTCGCTGCTGCGGCTGCTGTTCCTGTCGATCCGGCCGACGCGCGGCCTCGTCAATATCTTCAGCCAGGACGTCTCGCTGCTCGGCAAGGACCAGGTCGCGAACATGCGCCAGAAGATCGGCATCGTGCTGCAGGATTTTCGCCTGCTCGACCACATGACGACCTATGAGAACGTGGCGCTGCCGTTCCGCGTGATGGGCCGCGAGGAGTCCAGCTATCGCCGCGAGGTGATCGACCTGTTGAAATGGGTTGGCCTCGGCGAGCGCATGGACGCGCTGCCGCCGATCCTGTCGGGCGGTGAAAAGCAGCGCGCGGCGATCGCGCGCGCGGTGATCTCGCGGCCGCAATTGCTGCTGGCGGACGAGCCGACCGGCAGCGTCGATCCGACGCTCGGCCGCCGCCTGCTGCGGCTGTTCATCGAACTGAACCGGCTCGGCACCGCCGTCATCATCGCGACCCACGACATCACGCTGATGGACCAGTACGAGGCGCGGCGGATGGTGCTGCATCAGGGGCGGTTGCACATCTATGAGTAGGATGGGTGAAGAGCACGGGCCGCTGGTGGACCTCGGGACCGAGCGACCGCAGGTCCCGGCGCGGGCGCGCAACATGTCGCCAATCGTGCCGCGGGCGTCGATCTCCGGCCGCGCGCTGGTCGCCGTCGTCGCCATCATGACCTTTCTTGCCTCGATCACGACCGGCACCGTGCTGCTGGTCAGCGCCTCGGCCGCGGAATGGCAGTCGGAAGTCGCCAGCGAAATCACCATGCAGGTGCGCCCGCAGGCCGGCCGCGATCTCGAGCGCGACGTCAACGCGGCCGCGGAAGCAATGCGGACACAGCCCGGCATCGTCCAGGTCAAGCCGTTCAGCAAGGACGAATCGGCGAAGTTGCTGGAGCCATGGCTCGGCAGCGGGCTGTCGATCGAGCAGTTGCCGGTGCCGCGCGTCGTGATCGCGCGCGTGCAGCCCGGCACAACGCTCGACCTGGCCGGCCTGCGCAAGGCGGTGACGCAGGTGGCGCCGTCGGCAACCGTCGACGATCACCGCGCCTGGATCGAGCGCATGCGCTCGATGACCGGGGCGACGGTGTTTGCCGGCGTCGGCATCCTCATCCTGGTGATCGCGGCGACCATCATCTCGGTGTCGTTCGCGACCCGCGGCGCGATGGCGGCGAACCGGCCGATCGTCGAAGTGCTGCACTTCGTCGGCGCGGGCGACCGCTATATCGCCAATCACTTTCTGCGGCACTTCCTTCGGCTCGGGCTGGAGGGCGGCGTGATTGGCGGCGGCGCGGCCATGCTGTTCTTCGGCTTCTCCGAATCGATCGCCGCCTGGTTCTCGGGCACCCCCGTCGGCGATCAGTTCGCCGCGCTGCTCGGCACGTTTTCGCTGCCGCCCTCGGGTTATCTGGCGCTCGCGGTGCAGGCCGTGGCGATCGCCGCCATCACCGCCTGGGCCTCGCGGCGCACGCTGTTCGCCACGCTGGACGATATCGATTGAGGATGTCGATGGCGGCTGGCCGTGAAGCAGGTCACGGACGTGACGCGGAAGTGGGATTCCACTTCGCGTGAAAAACTTTTAAATTGCGCCGTGCGTTTTCGAGCAAGTCACTCGCGATACGATACGCACCGCATCGAATCGAGGGTCGCCGGACCGACATGGGTTTGCCATACGACGACAGCACACCGAAGGCGCCGGCCGCGCGGCCGCGCGGTTGGCTGCGCGCGGTCGTCGTCGGCACTATGGCGATCCTTTTCGTCGGCGCGGCGGTTGGCTTCATCGGCTTCCTGTCGCAACTGCGCGGCGTCGAGATCAAGCCGGCGCGCAACGCCGATGGCATCGTGGTCTTGACCGGCGGCTCGTCGCGGGTGTCGGACGCGATGGAACTGCTGGCCGGCGGCTACGGCAAGCGGCTGCTGATCTCGGGCGTGCATCCGACCAACGCCGCCAGCGACATTTCGCGCTCGCTGCCCGACAACCAGTCGCTGCTCGGCTGCTGCGTCGATCTCGACCGCTCCGCCGTCAACACGCGCAGCAACGCCGCGGAGACGCGGCGCTGGGCCCGCGAGCGCGGATTCAGGTCGCTGATCGTGGTCACGTCGAACTACCACATGCCGCGGGCGATCGTGGAACTGTCGCATGCGATGCCGGATGTGACGTTGATCCCGTTCGCGGTGGTCGGCGAGCGCTGGCGTGACGAGCCGTGGTGGACCAGCGGCGCGACGCTGCGCCTGCTGCTGTCGGAATACGCAAAGTATGTCGCCGTCGAGGTCCGCGTCCGGCTGGCCGACATCGGCATCGAGGTGATGCCGGAAGCCTCTGAGCAGACCACCCCGGCACCGCGCCGGCCGGCGACCGCGCAGGCGAACTGACCGGAGAATCAACGCGCATCGGCGATGGCTTGTGTCATGCGTTTCCGGCGTCGTACCGGAGACGGCCAGCTTTCTTTAGCGCCTCAATTCGCTCGGGACCGCCAGACGTTTTCTGGGCGGCAGCGAGAGCGGCCTCAGCAGCGCGCCACTCTTCGTCAATGCTGAATTCAGGCGTATTAGTGATCAGCAGAATTTTAGTGGGTGCATGCGGTATAAAAAAAGCCCCGGACGATGCCGGGCCTTTTATAGTTGGAATAGCTAGCTTTGCTCAGTATCTGGCGACGACTGGGCCGGCTAGGTTGAAGTGATAGTTGATACCGGCCTTGACGGTGTGAAATGTGTCGGCCCACTCGGAGCGGTTAGCCGGCACAGCACCGTATTGAATAGTGCTCTTGCCGAGATCGATGTAGTTGTACTCGAGCTTGCCAGACCAATTCTGAGCGAACATGTACTCGACGCCAGCAAGCACCGACCGTATAACCCCACCTTGTATCGTTCCGGACAAACGTGTTGGCAGCGCCGCCGTTGAGCGCCGCATCGTAGCGGTGCTGCAGGTCGCTAACCGCAGCGCCGCCACTGACAACGAACAGTGCGGGGCCTACCGCGTAGCCGAGACGACCCTTAATGTCGCCGAAGCCGCGGAGCTGGGTGTAATAGGTATCGCCGAAGTTTGGCGGGCCGACATTGATGACGGAAGAGCGACCGTTGATGTCGGCCCAATGATAGTCGCCTTCAATGCCAAACACGAATGCGCCAGCCTGCCAGTTGTAGCCGGCCACACCGCCAACAAAGCCGCCGGTGGTGTCATACTTCTGGGTGCCGACGAACGTGGCGTATTGGGTCCACTGAACAACACTTCATCGCTTGAACCCCAGCCGCCACCACCCTAGAGACCGACGTAGAAGCCGGTCCAAGTCATCACCGGGGCAACAGCCACAGAGCCTTCGTGTACGGACGGGCTGCCAGATCGGCCGCTGATGCCGAGGTGACCATTGCGAGTGCAGCGACCGTGCCGAGCAGGAAGTTTTTCATAGCCATCTTAAAATCATGGTGCACTGCGACGTTTCGCGAAACTGGATAACAGAAGCCGACCGGTATAACTGTAGCCCACCAGCAACGGTTGGCCGAGAACGACGGCAAGACTTCTAAAAACCAGCGGCGAGATCCGTTGAAAAAATCGGCGTCCACCGGACAAACCAGACCGTTGTGGATCGCTCCGCCCTTTGACGCCGAGGGCGCTGCAATATGGCCGAGCTGTGCTTTCGCTACGCGATCGCATCCAGTTTCAGGCGGTCGGCCGTCGAGATCGATTGCGGATAAGCCTCGCTGTTGCAGTTTTCACGCACTGATGAGCACACCGTATTTGTACTGTTGGATAACAGGCGTTTTTCGTTTGCCGATATGTGCAAATTGCGCGACGACTACCCCGCGTTGTGCGCTGGGGAGCGATCATGTCCGAAGCTGAGAAAACGAGACCCGAGAAGCCAAAAGCCAATCCGACCGAAGAAGGGCATTTGTCGGCTCCGCCTCGGAAGGAAAAAAGCGTCGAGCCGGCTGTGTCGCGAGCGGCACACTACAGCTAGGCTTAAAGCTGGGCATTATCCCAGCCCTTTCAAATCGGACTCGTCGTTCTGCGACGCTCCATCAGGGCACCGTGCTCAACGGCCCGCTGCGGGCATTTCTCCGCTTTTGGGTCATCGGCCGAGCTTAGGCGCGGTCGTTCTGGAAGTGGGCTGCGACACTGGCCGGATACGGCGGTCGTATTCCCCGGCGCGTTCGTTGCGATCTGGTGCGGCGATCAGGGGTACGGGACATGCCTTTGCGGCCATCGTGGTCCGCTTTGCCGCTACGCCATTTCCCTGACCTCCGCTTACAGGTCCTTGGACGCTGCCTTCCGACAGCGTTCCGGGAGAAGAATGCCAAAGCGACGCAGGAGAAAACAGGTCTAAAGCCGGGGAATCCAACCCGGACGGCTGAGCAGATATTCGACCATCCGCGGCGGAATGCTCAGGGCTCCCGCGATCTCGCGTTCATCTTTCGGAAGTCCCGCAAGAATCGATGCGTCATGCTTGCTTCGGACCTTGGATAGCCACTCCGGATCGACCACCACGGCGCGTCCCACCGCGACCAGATCGGCGCCCAGTTCGATCGCGCCCCCGGCATCTGCGCACGTCTTGATCCCGCCGCTGGTCATGACCGCGCTGCGGCCTGCGATGACACGGGCAAATGCCGTGACCGGGCTCTCTGCCGGCGTATCGATCTTCGCGACCGGACCATTGTAGACGCGGGTCTCTCCCACGGGCCGGCTGTTGCGATAATCGTCGAGCGACACGGAGATGTAATCGAGATTGAGCTTTGCCAGCTCGCCGCAAAGCAGCTTGCTGTCGTCAAGCGTATAGCCATCCGACTCGGCTTCAAACGGCGTAACGCGAAACCCTGCGATCAGCTTTGGGCCGAGCGCGTCGCGAACGGCATGCGCCACGGCAAGCGGAAAGTTCATGCGCTTTGCGAGCGTGCCGCCCCACTTGTCGGTGCGATGATTGGCCCGTGGCGAAAAGAACTGATGAACCGCGTAGTGGTTGGCGCCGTGAACCTCGACGCCGTCGAAACCGGCTTTGCGGGCCAGCGAAGCCGCCTGTCGAAAGCTCGCAATCAAACCTTCGACCTCATCGGCCGTCATCGCCCGCGGCGTCTTCGCGCCGGGACGTAACGATGCCACGGCAGACGGCGCGCGTAGCGCGTGCTCTCCGATCAGATCGGGCCTTGCGATGCGGCCGCCGTCATAGATCTGCAGGATGGCGAGGCCTCCGGCCGCGCGCATGGCTTCTGCCAGCCGCTGCAGACTGGGCAGGTGACCCTCATGGGCTGCGCCTATTCCCTGCCAGGAGCGCCCATCCGGTGCGACGTAAGCAGCGGAAGAAATCGTGGCGCCGAACCCGCTGGCGGAACGCCGCCTGACAAATTCGAGTTCGTCGTCGGCCGCCGTTCCGTCTTCATGGGAAGCATCGGTCGTCAGCGGCGCGATGACAAAGCGATTTGATATTGCCTGCCCGCAATTGAACCTGAAAGGAGACCAGACGACCATCGAATCACACCCCGGATGTTCCTCGAACCGGGCGGTCGCGAATGGAAGCCCGGGCGCCGCAACAGATAAAGCGCGTCCGGACGCGGATGCAAGCAACCGGTGAGTGCTGTCCGAAGCGCCGGATCAATCCCGTCTCAGTGAAAAACGCGTCCGGCGTCGATGACGACGGTTTGCCCGGTCATGGTTTCGGTGCGGCACATCGCGACCACCATGTCGGCGCAGTCGTCCTTGTCGGCAGCCTTCTTCAGGAGCGAACTCGACGCGGAGCGGTCGATCTGCTCGGAGCGGAGGTTGGCCGTCGCGCGCGTGCCCTCCAGCAAGCCCGGGGCCACGCAGTTCACGAGCGTCTCGGGCGCCAGCGCCACCGCCATGCAGCGCGTCAGGTGAATCAGGCCAGCTTTGGATACGGCATAGGCGATGGACGAGCCGGTCGGGCTGAGCCCCGCGACGGAGGCGATGTTGACGATGCGGCCTTGCCCCTGGGCCTTCATGACCGGGGCTACTGCCTTGGTCAGGCGCATCGGTCCCGTCAGGTTGACGGCCATGATCTTGTCCCAGACTTCCTGTGTCAGACTGTCGAGATCGCCGAACGGGATCGACTGATTGTATGCGGCGTCATTGATCAGAATATCGAGACGGCCGAAGGCCTTTGTCACCTCACCGATGAGCCGGTCCACGGCCGCGCCGTCAGCGATGTCGCAGCCGAAAGCCTTTGTGTTGACTTGATAACGCGACTTCAGTTCGCCGGCGACGCCCTCGGCCTGGTCGCGGCTGCGCGCGTACATCACAGCCACATGGACGCCCTCCTGCGCCAGCGCATGGCAGATGCGCTGTCCCAGCCCGCCATTGCCGCCCGTCACCAGTGCCACCGCGCCCTTCAGGTCCATCGCCGCTCTCCCTCAATTCACGCGCGCCGTCACATTGATGTTTTGCGGCGCTGTCCCAAGCTTAACGGTCGCTATTCTCGGCGGGAAGGGCCGGGCGATGCTGGTCGTGCAGCATCATGGCCAGCCGGTGCAAGGGCTGGTCGCGAAAACCTTCCGCCTCGATCGCCTTCACTGTCGCCAGCACATAATCACGGTTGATGCCGGACTGGCCGTGGCCCTGCAGCACGTGGCGCAGCTGATCGGCGAGCGAGAGCCGCCCGGCATATTGCACGTGGCCGCGGTCGACCACGTAAACGAGCGCGCTGACGCGCTGGCGCGCATCGTTCTCCAGCCACACCGATCGTTTCACTTCCCGATAAACCGACGTGACCTGTTCGCGTTCGCGCAAATACGCGACGGTTGCCGCGGCGTTTTTCTCCGCGACGCGGAACGCGATGCCGCGGCAGGCGCCGCCACGGTCCAGTCCCAGCACCAGGCCGGGCTTCTCCGGCGTACCGCGATGAACAAAGGAATAGACGCAGAGCGCGCGGTGTTCGCCAATCAGCCGGGCCGGAACCCGTTCGACGAAGTCGAAGTCGGGGCGCCACATCAGGGAGCCGTAGCCGAACACCCACAGGTCGCCTGCCGGGAATTCCGTGTCATTCAGCGTAATCGCGGACATCCCCGCACCGCTACCAGAAAGCGAAGTGAAATCAATGCCTTTTGTTGCGGGGGCAGATGCTTATATTCGACAAAATCGAAAGCCAAAGGACGCCGCATGCCTGACATGATTCCTGCGCCGCGCCGGCGCCCGCTGTGGCGCCTCTTCATCCTGCCCGCCCTCGTCGTCGTCGCCGCCGTGGCATGGAGCGGGTTCTGGTTCTATGCCGCGTCCGAGGCCGGCGTCCGCGCCGACGCATGGGCGGCGCAGGAAGCCAAGGCCGGCCGGGTCTATGCCTGCGGCAAGCGCGAGGTCGCGGGTTTTCCGTTCCGCTTCGAAGTCAGCTGCAGCGATGCCAGCGTGTCGTTGTTCTCGCAGACGGCGGACGCGAAAGCGCTGTTCACCGCGCGGCTCAGCGAAATCCTGGTGATTGCGCAAATCTACCAGCCAAAATTGTTGATCGCCGAATTCAAGGCGCCGGCGACGATCTCCGATCGCGGCCAGCCGCCCGCGCTGAAGGTGAACTGGAGCTTGGGCCAGAGCAGCGTGTACGGACTACCGGATGTTCCGCAGCGTGCTTCCATCGAGTTCAACAACCCCTCGATCGAGCGCGTCAACGGACCGGTCGTCACGCCGCTCGCGAAGGCGAGCCATGTTGAACTGCACGGCCGCATCGCCGAAGGCTCGGCGCGGGATAACCCGATCATAGAAACCGTGTTCAAGATCGCGGCCGGCAGCGTGCAGGAAGTCCATCCTCTGCTGGCCGCGCCGTTCGATGTCGACATTCAAACCAGGCTGACCGGCCTGAAGGATTTCACGCCAAAACCGTGGCCGGAACGGTTTCGGGAAATCCAGGCGGCGGGCGGCCATGTCGAGATCGTGCGCTCGCGGGTTCAGCAGGGCGATCTGATCTCGGTGGCCGCGGGCACGCTCAGCCTCAATGCACAGGGGCGGATCGACGGCGAGTTGCAGATGACGGTGGCGGGAATCGAGAAGGTGATTCCGGCGCTCGGTATCGAGAAGATGCTGGAGGAGGGCGTGCCGCAGGCGACCCTCGATCGCGTCGCGCCGGGCGTCAAGACGCAGGACCTCAACAACCTCTTCGGCGCGCTCGACCGGGCGATCCCGGGGCTTGGCAAGGTCGTCAAGCAGAACGCAGGTGCCGGCGTCGCCGCCGGCATCAATGCGCTCGGCAAGGAAGCCGAGCTGGAAGGCAAGAAGGCCCGCGCCTTCCCGCTGCGCTTCGCCGACGGCGCGGTGTTTATGGGTCCGCTCAAAGTGGGGCAGGTGCCGCCGCTGTTCTGAAGCCGTAGGATGGGTAGAGCGAAGCGAACCCATCCATTCATTGCGCGGAGGGGTGATGGGTTTCGCGAAAAGCCCAACCCATCCGACGTTTCTGAAAAACTCAGCGAGTTCACCTCCTTAGCTACTGTACATGGGGTTGCTTTCGACGTTTTGAGTCCGGGCAGCCATCGCCAAAGCGTGATCGGCGCCTCGATCCCCGCGGGGAATGTCGCGACCTGAACACCAGTCCTGTTCTCCGAGGGCCCATGTCATGGGCCGATGATGAGGGGAGCAAGATGAGCAAGATCCGTTTTTTCGGCGCCGCGTTACTGTCCGTGCTGATCGGTTCGCCGGCCTCGGCGCAGCACATGATCGACGAACCGGGGATGTATGCGTTCTACCATCCCAACGACGATCTCGGCATTGCTTCACCGCGCGCGCCGCTTGACGCCCAGGCGATGGCGCCGCCCCTCGTGATGCGGCACGCGATGCCGATGCATCATCGCATGAAGATGCGGAAGTAGCTTTGCAGCTACTTCTTCGCCAACGGCGGATGCTGCCGGCCGAAATCGGGCGCGGCCGAATCCTGGCCGATCTCGACGATGCCGCGGCGGATGGCGCGGGTGCGGCTGAAATGCTCGAACAGCGCTTCGCCGTCGTTGCGGCGGATCGCGCGGGTGAGCTTTGAAAGGTCCTCGTTGAAGGTGCCGAGCATTTCCAGCACGGCCTCCTTGTTGTTGAGGAACACGTCGCGCCACATCGTGGGATCGGACGCCGCGATGCGGGTGAAGTCGCGAAAGCCGCCGGCGGAGAACTTGATCACTTCCGACGACGTCACCTGCGCCAGTTCGTCCGCCGTGCCGACGATGGTGTAGGCGATCAGATGCGGCAGATGGCTGGTGATCGCCAGCACCAAATCGTGGTGATCGGGCGTCATGGTCTCGACCCTGGCGCCCATGCCGGCCCAGAACGCACGCAGCGCTTCGATCGCCACCGGATCGGTGCCGTCGGGCGGCGTGAGAATGCACCAGCGGCCGATGAAGAGTTCAGCGAAGCCGGAATCGGGACCGGAATGTTCGGTGCCGGCGACCGGATGGGCCGGGACGAAATGAACGGTCGGCGGCAGATGCGGCGCCATCTCGCGGACGATCGCGCCCTTGACCGAGCCGACGTCGGAGACGATCGCCCCTCGCTTGAGGTGCGGCGCGATCTCCTGCGCGACCGGCCCGCAGGCGCCGACCGGGATGCAGAGGATCACGAGGTCGGCGTCCTTCACTGCTTCCTCGTTGGTCGCGAGCACCTGGTCGACGATGCCGAGTTCGACGACGCGCGCGCGCGTTTTTTCCGAGCGGGCGGTGGTAACGATTTCGCTGGCGAGGCCTTGCGCCCGCGCCGCGCGCGCGATTGAACCGCCGATCAGGCCAAAGCCGATCAGCGCGACGCGCCGAAATATCGGTGTCGTGCTCATTTGGCCGCCATGAAGTCGCGCAAGGCCTCGACGACGAGGCGGTTGGCCTCCTCGGTGCCGATGGTCATGCGCAGCGAATGGGGCAGGCCGTAGTTGTTGAGCGCCCGCAGCACCAGGCCGCTCCGGGTAAGGAACGCGTCCGCTCTCGCCGATGTCTTGCCCTTCTCCGGGAAGTGAACCAGCACGAAGTTCGCCACACTCGGCGTCACCTTCAGCCCGAGTTTCGTGATCTCTTCGGTCAGCCAGTTGCGCCACTTTTCGGTGAACGCCTTGGACATCTGGATATGCGCGGTGTCCTCGATCGCCGCCACCGCCGCCAGCATCGCCGGCGTCGAGACGTTGAACGGCCCGCGAATGCGGTTGACGGCGTCGACGATGTTGGCGGGACCGAACATCCAGCCGATGCGCAGCGCCGCGAGCCCGTGGATTTTTGAGAAGGTGTGCGTCATCACGGTGTTTTCCGTGGTCGCCACCAGTTCCAGCCCGAGCTCGTAATCGTTGCGCGAGACGTAGTCGGAATAGGCGGCGTCGAGCACCAGCAGCACATGGGCCGGCAGGCCGGCACGGAGCCGCTTGACCTCGTCGAACGGCACGTAGGTGCCGGTCGGGTTGTTCGGGTTGGCGAGCCACACGAGCTTGGAGCGCGGCGTCACCCGCGCGAGGATTGCGTCGATGTCGGCGGTGAAGTTGGTTTCGGGCGCGACGACGTTGCTGGCGCCGTTTGCCATCGTGGCGATCGGGTACACCAGAAAACCGTGCGCGGTGGAGATCGCTTCGTCGCCCTGGCTGAGATAGGTGTGCGCCAGCAGGTTGAGGATTTCATCCGAGCCGGCGCCGCAGATGATGCGGTTGGGATCGAGCCCGTAGGCGCGACCGATCGCTTCGCGCAGGACCCTTGAGGTTCCTTCCGGATAATCTTCGAGATGCGCCGCCGCCTGCAGATAGACATCCTTGGCCTTCGGCGATGGCCCGAACGGGGTCTCGTTGGCCGACAGTTTGAACACCTTGCGGCCCGGCTCCGGCACCGGCGTCTTGCCGGGCGTGTAGGGCGCAATATCGAGGATGCCGGGATTCGGCACGGGGCGAGACATCTTCAACTCCGGAATTTCGGGGGTGGCCTTCAGGACTTTGCCGACCCGTTCGGGGGCACCGTATAGCGCGTTGCGTGACCGCCGACGAGGGCCGACGAGCGTACCGAGGCGCCGGCGTTGATCAGGGCCAGCTTGATCTTCTCGAAGCCGGTACCGGCATCCGACACCAGCAGCGCCGCGCCGTCGAAGGCGGTATCGGGAACGGCGACGATTTCGGCGAGCGGGGCCACCGCACGGGCGATGTCGGCGTTCCACCCCGACACCCGCACGCTCCAGGTCTGCACTTCCGTCACCATGGCGTCGTCGGCCACGCGCGAGATCACGAACACGGGAAGCGCGGCCGGATGATCGGCGCGTTCAAGGAACGGCAGCCGGGCGATGATCTTTGGCGCGCCGTCCGCTTCCAGTGCGAGCCACCACGGTGTGCGGCCGGAGATCGCCGAGACCAGCGCCAGATCGCCCTTCGATTTCGCCGCTGCCTCGACGGCGGCCTGCGCGCTGAAATGGCCGATATACGGTACGACGAAGCCGAAGTGAAACCGCGCCGAATCCCGCATCGCGGATTCGCCGACCGAGACGTCGGCATGCACCGCGAACGGCGCCTGCACGTACGTGAACGTCGAGATGATGACGCGCCAGATGCTCTCGATGGTGTCGAGCGGCAGGATGCCGCGATGGCGCTTGACGAGCTCGCGCATCATGCTGGCCTCACGCGCCGGGCGAAACGCGGAGCCCACTTCCTGGGTCTGCTTCACCTGGATCAGCCGGTCGATGATGTCGCCGCGCGCCATCAGCAGGTGATGGACCTGCTCGTCGATTGCATCGATTTCCTTGCGCAGTTCCTGCAGGGAAGGCGGGGCCGGGGGGAGGTTGGACATGTTGAACTCGGCAGTCGGGATCCACATCTCTCCCCCATGGTTCGAGACGGCGCAAGCGCCTCCTCGCCATGAGGTGTCGACCGTGCCGGTTAACCACGCCCCTGCCTTGACGAAAAGCCCGCTTGAGGCTAATTTTAAGCCATTCCGTGGTCATTTGAGCCGGCCGGCTTGCAGCCACGTTAAACAACTCGCTAAACAGGCCGGGGACAGAGTTGATCCCGGCCGAACCTTTGTTCAGGCCGGGTTTTTTATGGCCTGATTCTGTCCGTGGGGCCTCCGCAAGGAGGTCGGTGCCGAAATGACCAACGTGACGTCGATATCCAGTCCGTCGATTCATAGCGAGGACCGCGCCCATGAGGCCGATCATCCGACCTCGACGGTGGCGAAGTTCGGCATCGATCAGCCGCTGAAGCTCGATTGCGGCATCGATCTCGCGCCGTTCCAGATCGCCTATCAGACCTACGGCGAACTGAACGCCGACCGCTCCAACGCGATCCTGATCTGCCACGCGCTGACGCTGGATCAGCACGTCGCCAATGTGCATCCTCTGACCGGCAAGGCCGGCTGGTGGGAGATCATGGTCGGTCCGGACCGGCCGCTCGATACCGAAAAGTACTTCATCATCTGTTCGAACGTGATCGGCGGCTGCATGGGCTCGACCGGCCCGGCCTCGACCAATCCGGCCACCGGCAACGCCTGGGGGCTGGATTTTCCCGTCATCACCATCCCCGACATGGTTCGCGCGCAGGCCATGCTGCTCGACCGGCTCGAGATCGAAACATTGCTGTGCGTGATCGGCGGGTCGATGGGCGGCATGCAGGTGCTGCAATGGACGGCCGCCTATCCGCAGCGCGTATTCTCGGCGCTGCCGGTCGCCTGCTCGACCCGCCACTCGGCGCAGAATATCGCGTTTCACGAACTCGGCCGGCAGGCGGTGATGGCCGATCCGGAGTGGCATCACGGCCGCTATTTCGAGCTCAACACCCACCCGCATCGCGGGCTGGCGGTGGCGCGGATGGCCGGGCACATCACTTACCTCTCCGACGCGGCGCTGCATCGCAAGTTCGGCCGCCGGATGCAGGACCGCGACCTGCCGACATTTTCGTTTGATGCGGATTTCCAGGTCGAAAGCTATCTGCGCTACCAAGGCTCGTCCTTTGTCGAGCGCTTCGACGCCAACAGCTATCTCTATCTGACCCGCGCGATGGACTATTTCGATATCGCCGCCGACCATGAGGGCGTGCTGGCGCAGGCGTTCCGCGGCATCAAGACCCGCTTCTGCGTGGTGTCGTTCACCTCGGACTGGCTGTTCCCGACCTCGGAATCGCGGGCGCTGGTGCACGCGCTGAACGCCTCCAGCGCGCGGGTGTCGTTCGCCGAGATCGAAACCGATCGCGGCCATGATGCGTTCCTGCTTGACGTGCCGGAGTTCTTCGACATCGCACGCGCCTTCCTGCAATCCGCCGGCAAGGCGCGCGGTCTTGATACCAGTAAAGGCGGTTGAGATGACGCTTCAGGAACAGACCTTGCCGCTTGGCGGCGTCGCGCCCGATCGCACCGGCAAGCATCGCACCGATCATCTCATGGTCGCGGAAATGATTCCGGCCGGCTCAAAAGTGCTCGACGTTGGCTGCGGCGACGGCGAACTGCTGCAACTGCTGGAAAGCCGGGGCATCGACGGCCGCGGCATCGAGATCTCGCGCGAAGGCGTCAATCGCTGCGTCGCCAGGGGGCTGGCGGTCGTGCAGGGCGATGCCGACACCGACCTCGTCAACTATCCGGACGACGCCTTCGATTACGTGATCCTGTCGCAGACGCTCCAGGCGACGCGGCAGCCGAAGGTCGTGCTGGAAAACCTGCTGCGCATCGGCCGCCGCGCTATCGTGTCGTTTCCGAATTTCGGATTCTGGAAGATGCGGTTGCAATTGCTGGTCGGCGGCCACATGCCGCGTACCGAAAATCTGCCGGCGACCTGGTACGACACGCCGAATATCCATTTCTGCACCATCAAGGATTTCGTGCAGCTCTGCGACGAGATCAACGTCAAGATGGAGCGCGCGGTCGCGCTCGATCTCTATGGCCGTCCGGTGCCGCTGACCCTGCCATGGTGGGTCTGGAACATGTTCGGCGAGCAGGGCGTGTTTCTGCTCAGCCGGGGCGGGGTGGGGAAGTAGCGCGCAGGCGTCATTCCGGGGCGATCGGGCGGCAGCTTGCGTAGATGGATGGATTCCGGGTTCGCGCTGCGCGCGCCCCGGAATGACGCTGATCCGTACCTGCCGCTCAATCCTGCCGCGATATCAACTGCAGTATCTCTCCATCCTGCGGTATCAAAAGTTGCTCCGACGAGACGCCCTGCGCTGTCGCGTACCGTCGCAGTCCGTCGCGGGAGACGGTGGCGTGGTCGAGCGATTCCATGTGGGTCGCCATCACGGTGGCGTCAGGCGCCAGCCGGCAGGTTGCGACGGCTTCCGCCGCGTCCATCACGATCAGATCGCCGTCCCATCGCGCTCCGCAGGCGTGATGATGATGACCTCGGGCTTGGTGTCCCTGATGGTGGTCTCGACCGGCGGGTAGAGCACGGTGTCGCCGGTCCAGTAGACCATCGGTTCGTCCTTTGCCGCGATGCTGAAGCCCATCACCGGTCCCATTTTCCGCACGACCGGTCCGAGCCCATGACTGCCCTCGCGCCGCTGCAGGCGAATGCCGTTCCAGTCGACCACCTTGGTGAGCGGCATCACGTCATTGAACCCGAACGAGCGGATCTTGTGTTCGTCGCCCGGCTGGCAGACCAGCGGAAGATATTTGGGCACCAGGGATTGCGCCACTGGATCGAAGTGATCGGCATGCAGATGCGAGACCACGACGAGTTCGACGCCGTCGAGGATTTCTGCCGGGGTTGCCGGCAGTTCGACCAGCGGGTTGGGCGCGCGGCCGGTGAAGGACGGTCGCGATCCTTTCGGAGCAAAGAACGGATCAATCAGAACGATCCGGCCCCTGATTTCCAGCTTCAGCGTGGCATTGCGCAATAGGAGCAGTTTTATTGTCCTGCCCTCGCAATGAAGATTATTCGCAATGAAGATGATTCCCGTGCGGTCACCGCGATCCGCGCCTCGACTGTGAAACCAGTCCGGGTGCTCGTTCGCCCGGCACACAAACGGCCGGTTTCTCAATCTCTCACGTTGCGCGGATAGGTCAGTCGCGCGCTGGCGGTCAGAGCGAGATCGATTTCGAGACTGACGATCGGCGCATTCAGTTTGGTTCGCGTGAGGATGTCGCCGTCGGGCCCTACGATCCAACTGCCGCCCGCGAGGCGCGCGCCACGGCGGTTCGCCGCCACCAGGAACGCACCCGAGGCAATGGCCGCCATGCGCGAGGCCACTTCCCAGCGCGGATGGCCGCCGGTCGCGCGCGGCGCGACGCGCGTCGCGAAGGCGCGCGAGTTGCTGGAAGCCACGCGGATTCCGATCGAAGGCGTCGCGACCGAGACCGGCTTTGGCTCTGCCGACGCTATGCGGCATCATTTCCGGCAGCGGCTCGGCACCAGCCCGGCGAACTACCGGGCTGCCTTCCGCGTACCGGTCAACTAGGCACCTATACTGCCACCTTCACCATCGACCGGGGATCGCGCACCGGCCACCGGCCGGCATCGACCAGCGCAATGAAGCGCTCGACCATTTCGTTGAACAGCGCCGGCTCTTCCAGGTTGAGCACGTGGCCCGATTTCGGAAAGAACGACAGGCCCGCCGCCGGCAGGTGTTGCTTCAGGAACAGGCTCGGCCCGACGCAATTGTCGTCCTCGTCGCCGCACAGGATCAGCGCCGGCGTCGGTACCTTCCGGATCGCTTCCGTCATCGTGTAGATCGACGGGCGTCCGCCCTGGAAGCTGCGCATGGTGTTGGCCGAGCCTTTTGCGTCATGGCGCGCGAGTGCGGCGTAGAAATCGGCGTGGCCGCGCGGATCCTTCAGCAAGAAGGGAATGCGGCTCGGCGCCTCGCGCGTCAGCTTTGCGACTTCAGCCGAGCCGATCGCCTCATACTGCTCGGCATTGGCCCGGCATTGCGCGCGGAAGGCATCGAGGTTTTCCAGGCCCGATCCCGAACCGACGGCGGCCAGCGTCATCGACAGCGCCCGCTCCGGCGCGTTGAGGCCGACCTGCAGCGATGAATACGAGCCCATCGACAGGCCGATGAAATGCGCCTTTGCGATGCCGAGGTGATCGAGCACGGCGAGCGCGTCGGTATAGAAATGCTTGTAGGTGTAGACGCCGGCGTCGGGCGGCACGTCCGATGGCGTATAGCCGCGCGCAGAATAAGCGATGCAACGGTGGCCGCGCGAAAAATAGCGCAGCTGCGGCTCCCAGTTGGTGTGGTCGGCCGCGAACTCGTGCAGGAAGATGATCGGCGTGCCGCTCCCGGCCTCTTCATAGTGCAGGCGAACGTTATCCTTGGCGACGGCGTAAGGCATTTCCGATTCCTTTCTATTTTCTTGTTTTTACGCAACATCCTTGCGCGTCTGGCGCACAAAATTGCAGTTAATTCTCGCGGCGGCAATACGGCAATCGGGCTCAATTTTCGCCGTCTAAAAATCACAGAATCGCCCCGAAATCGTTTCCTCACCGTCACATGAAGTCTTGCTCTGGCCACATCCGGACGCAAAACGCCGTCCGCGTTCGTTGGTATGCGAACGCACGGGGGAAGTTGGGTACGGGGGTGGAGCAGAGGATCAAGTATGCGTCAGTCGTTTGCGTTTCGCCGGTCGCTTCGTTTCGTCGCGCTGGCATTATGTTCGGTGTCCATCGTCGCGTTTGTCTCTCCGGCTTCGGCACGGCCTCATCATGGTGCTGGGCGGCACGCGCACACCGGCTATCACGTCAAGCATCATCACGCCTACCGCCACCATCGCCACGCAGGGCGGATGTCGCGCGTTGAGCGCGGTACGCAGCCAATGCAGGCCGGTGGTTTTGCCGAGTTCAACCCGAGCTACGCAGACAGCAGCCCCCAGATGTTTGCGCCTGCCGGCTTCGGCCAGGCCAACGTCGCTACGGAGGCGCCCGCCGGTCGTGGGCATCGTGCCCGGCTCCGGAAGGTCGAGGGTGCGTCCCGCTGGGAGCGCGGAGTTGCACAAATGCAGGCGCGGGGTTTGGTCGACGCCAATGCGAGTGTCGCGACGAACCCGAGCGTCGGGCCGAATGCGACCGTGACACCGTCTGGCGGCGCGGTGTCCTCCGGCTTCACATCATCGAACGTCGTGGCCGAAGCGCGCAAATATATCGGCGGCAATCCCACCGGGCGCGGCAGCCTGTGGTGTGCGCGATTTGCGAACATGGTCCTGCAGCACTCCGGCTATCGCGGCACCGGCTCCGACATGGCGCGTTCGTTCGCGAACTATGGCCAGCGCGTCTCCGGCCCGCAGGTCGGCGCTATCGCGGTGATGTCGCGCGGCCGCCGTGGCGGTCATGTCGGCATCATCACCGGCATCGATGCGTCCGGCAATCCGATCATGATCTCCGGCAACAATGGCAACCGCGTCCGCGAGGCCCCGGTGTCGCGCGGCCGGATCTACGCCTACGTCATGCCGACCAGCTGAGATTTGCTGACAGGCCTCTCCCCGTCCGAACAGCTCGGACGGGGGAGGTTCGGGTCAGGCTGGGCTAGGGCGCAGCAATTCGCGGTGCGGGTTGCTTTCGATTCAAATCTTCGAGGCGCTTGGCTTCGGCAACATCCGACAGGGCGCGCTTCAGGTCGCCCAGGCGATGGAAGACAATGCCGCGGTCGATGTAGGAATCCGGCGAGCCGGGATCGAGGTCGATCGCGACGCCGAAACTCGCCAGCGCCAGATATAGTTCACCGCTGCGATACGCACGCATGCCGCGCTCGCGATAATACGCGATGTCCTTGGCCCCATTGTCGCCGGGCGGGGGAGTGAAGGTGTTCGCTGAAGCGGCGTCGCCGATCATTAAGGCGGGAGCGTCCGGCTTCGTCGGCTTGCTGGCCGTCTGTAAGGTGACGTCCTGTTCAGGCGGGGGCGCTTCGGCGGCTGGAGCTGTGGGCTCGGCATATTGCACGGCCGGGGACGATGCTTCCGTGATTTCGGTTGGCTCGGGCACGACAGCCTGTGCCGGTTCTGCCCTGGCTATTTCAACCGCCTGAACCGCAGACAGCGGCGATCTTTCGGCCGATTTGTAGACGAAGTAGCCCCCGATCAGCATGACCGAGACAACGGCGCTCATCAGCGCGTCTGCGGCCAGCCAGCGGACCGTGCTAAAATGGGATCTGCGCTTGAGTTGCTGGCTTTGTTGCCGCTTCGCGAGTTCGAGCAGCCGGTCATACTCCGCACGCTGCTGTTGGTCGCTCAGGATCGCATTGGCGCGAACGATACGCCTGAATCTTTCCGAGGCTTCGGCGTTGCCGGGATTGAAATCGGGATGGTTGGCCTTGGCGGCCTTGCGGAACGCTGCCCTCAAGCCGTCTGCGTCATCGTCCGGAAGTGCCTCGAGCAGATCGTACAGCGTCTTCATCGCAGCCCACTACAATACCGATATTTCCCGCCAGTTCCCCCGCACTGGCAATTCGTAGATTAGTCGGCAGTCAAACAAAACCTGGTGCGTAGAACATTACTTAAACAAAGCTAACCTGCATGGAACCGCGGTCGAATGGCAAAAAAACGACTAAAGCTGGCCTTCGCTGGCCGATTCCATTTAGAAAACGCGAGTTTTGATGGGCGTACATCAACCAGAACTACACAGACATCCAGATGTTCGCGCCGAGGTCGCGCTCGAATAGTCGAGGCGTGGTGTGGAGACGTCGTTAATACTTGATTTGTCGTATCGCCTGGAAGGCTAGGGCGGGGGCTTGCGGCGCGAAACCGGCTCGATCTCGCAAAAGTTCGAGGTCTGCAGCAGCACGAGGCGGTTGCGTGCGGTCTTCTCAGCGTCCTGGAAGCATTGCCGTTCATATTCGATCTTCAACCGTGTCCATTCATCCGGATCGACGGTCTTGAGGTCGGACCGCTTGAACTCGCAATCTGGGGCGGGCTGCGGCGCGAGCAGCGCCGGGTCCGGCCGCCGGATTTTCGGTTCAGCGTACCGTATTGATACAGCGGTCTGCCGGGGGCGTGCGGCGGCGCGCGGTGGCGGCGCCTTGACTTCGTGCAGGGCCGGACTGATTTCGCGCGGCGCCGGATTGCGCGCGCAGCCGGCAAACGACAGCGAGCAAAGGATGATGCAGGCCGTTAGAAGTTTCGGAGTGAGCGATCTCGGGCCGGCAGCATGCGACTGCTTGCCTGCTGCCTCGCAACAATCCCTGGAGTGAAGCGCCTCGCCAACGATGGCCATGCCAATGATTCCGACTGAACGCGCGCCCTGGTTTTGAATTGTCATCGACGTGAAAATGTCGATGCTGCAACCAACATGAATGGAAAATTTGAATCGTGCTCTAACGATTACAATGAATGAAATCTAAAGCAGGCCGCAGCGGGTGGCCGATGTGCGCGCCGAAGTCGCTTGATCGTGCTGAAAGAAAGTCGCGACGCGGATTTTGCAGTGTCGCCCGCGCCAAATCCCCGCTGTATCGCGTTGCGATCTTGCTCTGTCGAGCGGACGTCTCATTGCGGGACAGTCAGGGATTCTACGGAGAGGCTGTCCGTTCGTATGGTTGATTTCGGGTTACGATGGGCCCGGACTGCATCGATGGCACCCGCATATCGCGTGCGCTTGTGGGCTGCGACTGAAAGGCCCGCGCGTGCACGGCAAACGTGGATTGGTCGAACTACAGCAACGCCGCCTGCGTCGCCGCGATCATATCGCCGTCGGCAACCGTGCCGCCTTCTATCACCTCCGCATAGATCCCGCAGTCGGCGTGGCCGAGCCGGCGCTGCAGCGCCTGGGGAACGGCGAGGTCGCGCTGGGCGGTGTCGGGATCAACATTGACGGCGGCGCAGCGGACGATGCGCTTCACCACTTTTAGCCGGACATCCCCGATCGCCAGCGTTTGGTCGAGGAGGCCGAATTCGTGCCAGGCCGGCCAGCCTTCGACATAGAGGTTGGCGCGGAAGCGGAGCGGATGGACCGGTGCATCCACCATGTTCTCGATGGCGCGGACGCTGGCGAGATTGATAATGGAGACGACTTTTCGGGCGACGTCCGAAAAGCTGTGGCCGAGGCTTTCGAGCAGCTTCGGCGGTCCCTTGATCAGGTTGGGAAAGGTCGAGGCAAAGAAGTCTTCGATCGTCCGCCGGCCCTCGGGCGTTCCGAGATCCCCCCGGGCTGCGATCCGGCCGTTATGGTTGATCGAGAGGATGTTGGTCGCATCGTCGAATTGGGTGCGCAGGCCGGCCAGCCATTCATCACGCATCAGCATCAGGAAATGCGGCTTCGGCAGCCATTTCGGCTCGGCGGGGTTGAAGCCGGAGGGACCGTTTTCGATGGCGTAGCGGCGGTCGGCCAGCAGCGTCTGGCCAGGCTTGAGTTCGGCGCGGTCGAGCGGTTCCGGGGTCAGGCCTTTGACGGGATAGCGGTAGATCCCGGCGATCCGGGCAGGGGAGGTCGTGTCCATGTGGTTTATTAGGGGATTCCCATTGCCTGCGCCATCGCTCCCGAATTTGTGAGCAGACCTCTTCCGCTTTTGCCGCGCCATGCCCACATTTGCGTCAAGCCTGAAAACACGGCGACGACCCGCGGCCAATTGAGAGATATCAATGCGGTCTGCGGATACCCAATGAAGATGCCGTAATCATGCTACGCGCGTGACCCGCGAAAGTGTGAGCGGTTTCGCGTCAAGGTCACGCGCCAAAGATAATGGGGCGCGATCGGACGCAAAACCGGTTTCCACTTTTGCTGATCGCGCCCCGGGTGATGACGGCAGGCCGAGGGAAGCAAACGATATGAATATTGAAAAATACACCGAGCGGGCGCGCGGCTTTATCCAGTCTGCGCAATCGCTTGCCGTCCGCGACGGGCATCAGCAGTTTTCGTCGCTGCATGTCCTTAAAGTTCTGCTTGATGACAGCGAGGGGCTGGCCGGCGGTCTGATCGACCGCGCTGGCGGCAACTCCCGCGCCATCCTCAAGGCCACCGAGGATGCGCTCAACAAATTGCCGAAAGTTTCGGGAAGCGGCGCCGGGCAGATCTACCTTGCTCCCGACATGGCGCGTGCCTTCGATGCGGCGGAAAAGGCTGCCGAAAAGGCCGGCGACAGCTTTGTCACGGTCGAGCGGCTTCTGCTCGGGCTCTCGCTTGAGAAGAACAGCGCCGCCGGCGACATTCTCAACAAGGGCGGCGTCACGCCGCAAAATCTCAATACCGCGATCGAGGCGCTGCGCAAGGGCCGCACGGCCGACAGCGCCACGGCGGAAAACGCCTATGATGCGTTGAAGAAATATGCCCGCGACCTGACGCAGGCCGCGCGCGACGGCAAGCTCGACCCCGTGATCGGCCGCGACGAGGAAATCCGCCGCACCATCCAGGTGCTTTCCCGCCGCACCAAGAACAATCCGGTGCTGATCGGCGAGCCCGGCGTCGGCAAGACCGCCATCGTCGAAGGGCTGGCGCTGCGCATCCTCAACGGCGACGTGCCCGAAGGCCTGAAAGACAAGAAGCTGCTCTCGCTCGACATGGGCTCCCTGATCGCGGGCGCCAAATACCGCGGCGAGTTCGAGGAGCGGCTCAAGGCCGTGCTGCAGGAAGTCACCGGGGCCGAAGGCTCGATCATCCTGTTCATCGACGAGATGCACACGTTGGTCGGCGCCGGCAAGGCTGACGGCGCGATGGACGCGTCCAACCTGCTCAAGCCCGCCTTGGCGCGCGGCGAACTGCATTGCATCGGCGCCACCACGCTCGATGAATACCGCAAGCATGTCGAAAAGGATGCGGCATTGGCGCGGCGCTTCCAGCCGGTGTTCGTCTCCGAGCCGACGGTCGAGGACACCATCTCGATCCTGCGCGGCCTGAAGGACAAGTACGAGCAGCATCACGGCGTGCGGATCACCGATTCGGCGATTGTCGCGGCGGCGGAGCTGTCGAACCGCTACATCACCGACCGCTTCCTGCCCGACAAGGCGATCGACCTGATCGACGAGGCGGCCAGCAAGGTCAAGATCGAGATCGACTCCAAGCCCGAGGCGATGGACAAGCTCGACCGCCGGCTGATCCAGCTGAAGATCGAGCGCGAGGCGGTCAAGAAGGAGACCGACGAGGCTTCGATCAAGCGCGCCGGCCTGATCGCCGAGGAAATCTCCCGGCTCGAGCGCGAGGCCGCCGACCTGGACGAGATCTGGAAGAGCGAGAAGGCCACCGCGCAGGGCAGCGCGCAGGTCAAGGAAGAGATCGACCGCATCCGCTTCCAGATCGAGGAGCTCAAGCGCAAGGGCGACTTCAACATGGTGGCCGAACTGCAGTACGGCAAGCTGCCCGAGCTGGAGGCGCGGCTGAAGGACGCGCAGGCCAAGGAGTCCGACAAGAAGGGCGGCGGCAAGGGCCCGCAGCTGCTGCGCACCATGGTCGGCGCCGAGGAGATCGCCGACGTGGTGTCGCGCGCCACCGGCATCCCGGTGTCCAAGCTGCTGCAGGGCGAGCGCGACAAGCTGCTGCAGATGGAGACCAGGCTGCACGAACGCGTGGTCGGCCAGGACGAGGCCATCGTCGCCGTGGCCGACGCCATCCGCCGCTCGCGCGCGGGCCTGAGCGACCCCAACCGGCCGCTGGGCAGCTTCCTGTTCCTGGGGCCCACGGGTGTGGGCAAGACCGAGCTGTGCAAGGCGCTGGCGGGCTTCCTGTTCGACAGCGACGACCACATGATCCGCGTCGACATGTCCGAGTACATGGAGAAGCACTCGGTCAGCCGCCTGATCGGCGCGCCGCCGGGCTACGTGGGCTACGACGAGGGCGGCGCGCTGACCGAGGCCGTGCGCCGCAAGCCCTACAGCGTGCTGCTGCTCGACGAGGTGGAGAAGGCCCACCCCGACGTCTTCAACGTGCTGCTGCAGGTGCTGGACGACGGGC
>CADEDX010000033.1:0-10110 GCA_902826195.1 uncultured Bradyrhizobium sp.
ACCTGATCGGCCGGCCCCCACTGGGCCCAGATCATGTCGCCCCATTCCCTCACCGGATAGGATTTAATGCGGATCAGGTCTTTTGCGTTGAGGTCGGGATAGGAGGTCGGCATGTCGACGCAGCGGCCGTCGGTGTCGAACTTCCAACCGTGATAGACGCAGCGGATGCCGCATTCCTCGTTGCGGCCGAGCCAGAGATTGGCGCCGCGGTGCGGGCAATATTGATCGATCACACCCACGACGCCGCGGCTGTCGCGGAACGCGAGCAGTTCCTCGCCCATCACCATGATCTTCTTCGGGGTGGCGTCGGCCTCGGGCAGTTCTTCGGACAGCAGCACGGGAAGCCAGAAGCGGCGGAGCAATTCGCCCATGCCGGTGCCGGCACCACTCTCGGTGAGGAATTTGTTGTCTTCCGCGCGGAGCATGGGCGACCTCCGATTGTTGTTTTGATTTTCGGCAAGCTTGGCGCAGGTCGCGCAAGGCGTCAACGCGATTGCGGCATGGCCGCACAGCAGCTGCGCCGGGCGAAAACCGCGGCGCGCCATGCGACGATTCGCAAAATTCGGCCGAATCAGATTGCCCCGCCCTGCGCTCCGCCGGGGCAAGCCATGCGCCGGTATTCATGGACAAATAACCGCTTGCGACTATTTTCTTGCCTCTATTTTGATCCGGCTCTGCCGGGCATTGAAGCACCAGGGGATTCCGAGCCGAAATGGTCGATATTCTGGCCGCACCGCAACAAGCCAAGGCGGGCTCGAAGACCGACTCCGCGTTGCGTACGCTCGGGGCGATTTCGGTCGCGCACTGGGTCAGCCATTTCCACCTGTTCGTGCTGCCGATGCTGTTCCCGTTCCTAAAAGTACAACTCGGCGTCGGCTATATCGAACTCGGCTTCGCGCTGACGGTGTTCGGCCTGGTGTCAGGCCTGACGCAGGCGCCGATCGGCTATCTCGCGGATCATATCGGCGCCAGAAAAGTCCTGCTGATCGGGCTCAGCGTCGGCGGCGTGGCGCTGATCATGCTCGGGCTGCATCTGAGCTATACTTCGCTGATCGTCTGCGCCGCGTTGCTCGGGCTCGCCAACAGCGTCTATCACCCCTGCGATTACGCGATCCTGTCGACGCATATGGACGAAGCGCGGATGGGCCGTGCGTTCTCGATCCACACCTTTGCCGGCTTCCTCGGCGGCGCGGTGGCGCCTGCGATCATGGCGGCGCTCGTCGCATCGGTCGGAGGCCTCGGCGCCCTGATCGTGGCCGGCGCGGTCGGCCCCGTGGCGGCACTGGGGTTGCTGGCCGCGGGCATTCCCAATGCCAGTTCGGCCGATCGCAAGCAGGATGGCGCGGACGCGCCGAAGCAGAGCGTGATCACGCCCGCGCTCATCATGCTGACCATCTTCTTCATGCTGCTCGGCCTCTCCAATGCCGGCATCAGCAACTTCGGCGTGGTGGCGCTGATGACCGGTTATGGCGTGACCTTCTCGGCCGCCAATATCGCGCTATCAGCGTTTCTCGGCGCGGGCGCGGCCGGCGTGCTGGCGGGCGGCTACCTGGCCGACCGCACCACGCGCCATGGGCAGGTCGCCGCGGCGTGTTTCGGCATCAACGCGGTGATCATGCTTGTCATTGCGACGACCACGCTGCCGTCGGTGGTGCTGACGGCGGCGATGGGGATCGCCGGATTCCTCGGCGGCGTCATCGCGCCCTCGCGCGACATGCTGGTCCGCAATGCGGCGCCGGCCGGCGCCGCCGGCAGGGCCTTCGGCATCGTCTCCACCGGCTTCAATTTCAGCGGCATTCTCAGCCCGTTGCTGTTCGGCTGGATCATGGACCAGAACATGCCGCACTGGGTGTTCGGCGCGTCGGTGGCCTTCATGGTGCTGACGGTGTTGCTGGCGTTGCTCACCGACCGCAAATCGGCGGAACTTGCCAAGGCCTGAGGGGATGCATCCCTGAGCCCCATACCCGGCGGTTGACAGTTGTCATCGGCATCGGATGATGCGCTAAACAAACCACAACCGGGATGGAAGCCATGACCTCGACCCCCGACCTCGTGATCCGTGGCGGCACAATTGCCGATGGCAAGGGTGGCGATCTCTTTGAAGCCGATGTGGCAATCTCAGGCGGCCGCATCACCGACGTCGGCAAGGTTGCCGCAAAAGGCAAGGAAGAGATCGACGCCAAGGGCAAACTGATCGCGCCCGGCTTTGTCGACGTCCACACCCATTATGACGGCCAGGTCACCTGGAGCCAGGATATCACGCCGTCGTCGCAGAACGGCGTCACGACCGCGATCATGGGCAACTGCGGCGTCGGCTTTGCGCCGTGCCGTCCGGTCGATCATGTCCGGCTGATCCAGTTGATGGAAGGCGTCGAGGATATACCCGAGCCGGTGTTGAGTGCCGGCATTCCCTGGGCCTGGGAAAGCTTTCCGGACTACATGGAGTGGCTGTCGAAGCGCAGCTTTGACATGGATATCGGTGCGCAACTGCCGCATGCGGCATTGCGCGTATATGTGATGGGCGAACGCGGCGCGCGGCGCGATCCCGCCACGCCCGAGGACAACAGGGCGATGGCGGCGCTGGCCGGCGACGCGGTGCGCGCCGGCGCGCTGGGGTTTTCGACCTCGCGCACCCTCAACCACCGCACTTCGACCGGCGACTACACGCCGACGCTGAAAGCGGGCGAAGATGAACTGACGGCGATTGCCGCCGCCATGCACGGCGTCGGCCGCAGCGTGCTGCAATTCGTGCTCGACCAGAGCACGGTGCACGAAGACCTGCCGATGATGCTGCGGGTCGCGGAAAACACCAGGTGCCCGATCTCCTTCTCGGTGGCGCAGGCCGACAAGGCGCCGCGGCGCTGGCGCCAGACCATGGACACGATCAACGAAGCCGCCGCCCGCGGCCTGTCGATCACGACCCAGATCGCGGCGCGCCCGGTGGGGCTGCTGCTCGGGCTCGAACTGTCGCGCAACCCGTTCCAGACCCATCCGAGCTATCGCGCGATTGCAAAGCTGCCGCTGGCCGAGCGGCTGACGCATCTGCGCCGGCCGGAAATGCGCGCCGCCATCCTGGGCGAGACGGCGACCGCGACCGACGATCCGCTGTTCTTCCGGCCGAACTACGACAAGATGTATCTGCTCGGTAATCCGCCCGATTACGAACAGCCGCCGGAGAACGCGCTCGGCCCGCAGGCCCGCCGGCAGGGCAAGCAGCCGGAAGAACTCGCTTATGAGGCGATGCTGACCGACGAAGGCCGCGGCATGCTCTATGTGCCGTTCCTCAATTATGCTGACGGCAATCTCGATGCCGTTCATGAAATGCTGCGCGAGCCCAGCGCGGTGCCGGGCCTTTCCGACGGCGGCGCGCATTGCGGCATCATCTGCGACGCCAGCTTCCCGACCTATCTCTTGACACACTGGACCCGCGACCGCAGCCGCGGCGAAAAGCTCTCGATCCCGTTCGTGGTGGCGGCGCAGTCGCGCAAGACCGCGCTCTCGGTCGGCCTCTACGACCGCGGCGTGATCGCGCCGGGCTTCAAGGCCGACATCAACGTGATCGACTACGATCGCCTGCATCTGCATCCGCCGAAGGTGCACTACGACTTGCCGGTCGGCGGCCGCCGCCTGATGCAGCAGGTCGACGGCTACGACGCCACCATCGTCTCCGGCGTGGTGACACAGCGCGGCGGCGCGGCCACGGGTGTGCGACCGGGACGGCTGGTGCGAGGAACGCAGGCATCAAAAACGCAGCTGAACGCGGCGGCGAGTTGAAGTCCCGCTGCATCAACATACTCCGCGTCGTCCCGGGCTTGACCCGGGACCCATACTCCGCGGCCCATATATGGGGCACGAAGGATGATTGACTAACGCAGAGCGTCGACCGCCACGCATCACCGATAGATCACGCGGTATGGGTCCCGGCCTTCGCCGGGACGACGGGAAGGTTGATGCTCTATCGCCTCACGCGAATTTCGGTTCGCCCGCTGCCTGCGCCATCAGCCGCTTGCGCTCCGTATTCGGCCACAGCAGCAGCAGCCCGAGCAGACCCGATGCGACCATGATCACGGCGTTGATGGTGAAACCGGTCATGTAGCCGTCGAGCGGCACCGCGGCGTTCTGGATCACGGCACCCATCACGAACGGCGCGATCATGCCCGCCAGCGTATAGATCGCGCCGTAGATCGCGAGCACGGCGCCTCGCTGCTGCACCGGCGTGAACTCGCCGAGCATCGGCGGACAGACCACGTAGATCGAGCCGCAGAGCCCGGAGCCGACCACGAGGAACGCGATCTGCAGCCCCGCGCCGTTGACGTGCGGCAGCACCGCAAGGATCAGCCCGCCCACGATCAGCGGCACCGAGCCGAGCACGCCGCGCGCGCCCCGCGTGGTGTAGCCGCGCGTCAGCATCACCTGCGAGATCCATCCCGTCAGCAGCACGATGGTGGCGCCGAACACCCAGGGCAGCACCGAGATCCAGCCGGCATCCTTTTGCGTGAAGGCGAGCCCCTTGACGATGAACGGCGTGAACCAGGTCAGCCCGAGCGACAGCGCCCAGTAGGCGCCGAAGGTCGCCGCGCAGCAACCGATGAAGGTGCGCGAGGTCAGCAACTGGAAATAGGGAATGCGTCTATCGGCCGCGGCGGCCTGGGCGGTCTGCACCAACGGACCTTCCCGGCCCATCACCAGCCACGCCACGCCCCACATCAGGCCGACGATACCGAGCGCGCCGAACGCATAGTGCCAGCTGTGATTGACGATGATCCAGTTCAGCGCCGGCACGGCCAAGATTACGCCGAAGGCCGAGCCCTGCGAGAGAATGGCGGTCGGCAACGTGCGCTTCTCGTCGGGAAACCATTTGTAGACCGCGTGCGCCGCGACCGAAAACGCCGGCCCCTCGCCGGCGCCGAGGATGACGCGGCAGATCACCAGCGTGGTGAAGCTGACGGTGCCGACCATCGGAAACTGCGCCACCGACCAGATCAGCGCCATCGCCAGCAGCACCCAGCGCGTATCGATGCGGTTGACGATGAAGCCGACGATGATGGCCGAGATAGAAAACAGGAAGAAGAACGATGAGCCGAGGAAGCCGAACTGCTCCGGCGCGAGTTTCAGCTCGTCCATGATCGGCGCGCCGGCGAGGCCGACCACGATCTTGTCGGCAAAGTTCACCAGCATGAACAGGAACAGCAGGAAGGTAATCTTCCAGGCGCCTTTGGGCGTTCCCTGTGAAGTCCCTTGCGGCGTCGATTGCGCGGTCATCTCTGGTTTCCCCCGTTGTCTTCGTTTCTTTGCTGGCTCTGTGGGATCGGCCGGTTCCGATGGTACAAGGGGGATTATGGAAGGCAACCCGGATTTTCGCGCCCGTGCCAGCACGCGCGTGCTAATGTTTGATGCCATCATGTAGGGATTGTTAATGGTCAGACCGGTCCATCGTCACGCACCAACGGCAATTCCGGCGTGACCGATCCCTTGCTTCAAATCGTCGGCCTGACCAAGAGCTACCGCACCGCCGGCGAACAGGTGGCCGTGCTGCGCGGCGTGAACCTTGCGGTCGCCGCCGGCGAGAGCGTCGCGCTGACCGGCGAATCCGGCAGCGGCAAGAGCACGCTGCTGCACCTGATCGCGGGCCTCGATGCCGCCGACGGCGGCGAGATCAGGCTGGCGGAGTTGCAAGTTTCAGAGCTCGGCGATGCCGGGCGCGCCGAATTGCGCCGCGACCGACTCGGCCTGGTGTTTCAGCAGTTCAACCTGATCCCGAGCCTCACGGTGGAGGACAACCTCACCTTTCAGTCGCGCATCGCCGGCCGCCACGACGCGGCCTGGCATCGCGAACTGGTGGAGCGGCTCGGACTCGGCACATTCCTGAAGCGCTATCCCGAGCAATTGTCCGGCGGCCAGCAACAACGCGTCGCGATCGGCCGCGCGCTGGCGGTAAAGCCGCTGTTGCTGCTGGCGGACGAACCGACCGGCAATCTCGACGAGGATACCGCCGACGAGGTGCTGGCGCTGGCGCGCGACCTGGTGACGCGCAGCGGCTGCGGCTTTCTGATGGTGACGCACAGCGCCAGGCTCGCCGCCACGCTCGACCGCCGGGTCAATCTGCATGCCGGGGTGATCGCGTGAAGCGTGCGCTGTGGACGCTGGCGGTTTTGCTGAGCCACTGGCGGCGGCATCCGATGCAGCTTGCGACGCTGCTGATCGGCCTGATCTCGGCAACCGCGCTGTGGAGCGGTGTGCAGGCACTCAACCAGCAGGCCCGCACCTCCTACGATCGCGCCGCCGCCACCTTTGGCGGCACGCGCACCGCCATGCTAGCCGCCCGCAACGGCGCGAGCTTTCCGCAACGACTGTTCGTCGATTTGCGCCGCGCCGGCTGGCCGGTGTCGCCGGTGCTCGAAGGCGCGATCCAGATCGAGGGACGGTCGTTCCGGCTGTTGGGCGTCGAGCCGGTGACGCTGCCCGCGGAAGTCGGCAATGCGCCGGCGGTCGGCAGAGACGACTTTAGGGCCTTCATGACGCCGCCGGGCATGATGCTGGTGGCGCCGGAAACGCTCGCGGACCTCAAATTCACGGAGGGTGCGCGACCGCAGGCCAATGGCGGCGCGTTGCTGCCGCCGCTGCGGGTGCAGCCGAATCTGGTGCCCGGCGTATTGGTCGTCGATATCGGCGTCGCGCAGGATCTGCTGAAGATGCCGGACCAGGTCTCGCGGCTTCTGATCGGCAAGGCAGCCGGCAATCGCCCGCCGCTCGAAAGTATTGCCGGCGACCAGCTCCGTCTGATCGAACCTGACGCGGAGACGGATCTCGAACGGCTCACCGACAGCTTTCATTTGAACCTGACGGCGTTCGGGCTGCTGTCGTTCTTTGTCGGGCTGTTCATCGTCAACTCCGCGATCGGGCTTGCGTTCGAGCAGCGGCTGCCGGTGCTGCGCACCTTACGCGCCTGCGGCGTCTCGGCGCGGATGCTCAACGCCGTGCTGGTGCTCGAGCTGGTCTCGCTGGCGTTTTTCGCCGGGCTGGTCGGGCTGGTGTGCGGCTATTTCATCGCCGGCGCCTTGCTGCCCGACGTCGCGGCTTCCTTGCGCGGGCTTTATGGCGCGCAGATTCCGGGGCAGTTGACGCTGAAGCGGCAATGGTGGTTCGCCGGTATCGCCATCAGCATTTTCGGCGCGCTCGCCGCCGCCGCCGCCAGTCTGACCAAGGCGCTGCGAATGCCACTGCTCGCCACCGCCCAACCATTTGCCTGGCAGCAGGCGCAGCGGCGTTGGCTGGCTTGGCAGAGCGCAGCGGCGCTCGTGGCTTTCGCGATGGCCGCAGGACTGCTTTGGTTCGGCGATTCGCTGATTGCAGGGTTTGCCGTGCTCGCGGCGCTGATGCTCGGCGCCGCGCTGATCCTGCCGATGTTTTTGGAATTGATGCTGTCGCTCGGGCAGCGTTTTGCGCAGATGCCTGTCAGCACTTGGTTCTGGGCCGACAGCCGCCAGCAACTGTCCGGGCTGTCGCTCGCGCTGATGGCGCTGCTGCTGGCGCTGGCCGTCAATGTCGGCGTCTCCACCATGGTCGAGAGCTTTAACCGCACGTTCGTGGTCTGGCTCGACGGCCGGCTGGCGGCGGATGTGTATATCAGTGCGGCCAATGACGATCAGGCGCATGAGATGAAAGCGTGGCTGCGCGAGCGTCCCGAGGTCGAGGCGATTTTGCCCGGCGGCCGCGCCGATACGCAACTGGCGGGGGCACCGATCGAAGTGCTGGGCCTGCCCGATCACGCCACCTATCGCGACAACTGGCCGCTGCTGGAGTCCGTAGGCGACGCCTGGCGCAAACTACGCCCCGGCAATGCGGCCCTCGTCAGCGAACAACTGGCGCGGCGGCTCAATCTCTCAGTCGGCGACCGCATCGAGGTGCCGGCACCGGGCGGCAACTGGCCGCTCGAGGTGGTCGGCATCTATGCGGATTATGGCAACCCCAAGGGCCAGATCACGGTCAACTTCGCCGCGCTGACGCGGCGCTTTCCGGAAATCCCGCTGACGCGGATGGGATTGCGGGTCACGCCGCCAAAGATACCGGCGCTGATCTCCGCCCTGCAGGAAAAATTCGCGCTCGACAACCGCAACGTCGCCGATCAGGCGACGATGAAGGCGGAATCGAAACGGATCTTCAATCGCACCTTCTCCGTCACCGCGGCGCTGAATGCCTTTACGCTTGGCGTCGCCGGCGTAGCGCTGCTGACGAGCCTGCTGACGCTGGCCAATTCCCGGCTGCCGCAACTGGCGCCGCTATGGGCGATCGGCCTGACGCGGCGGCAGCTCGCGGCGATCGAGCTGCTGAAGACGATGTCGATGGCGCTGATCACCACGATCTTCGCGCTTCCGCTGGGTTTGCTGGTGGCGTGGTGCCTGCTCGCGGTCGTGAACGTCAAGGCGTTCGGCTGGCGGCTGCCGTTTCATCTGTTCCCGCTGCAGCTGCTGTGGCTGACGGGCGTCGCGATGGCGGCTGCGGTCGCCGCTTCCGCGCTTCCCGTCATCCGACTGGCGCGCATGCAGCCGGCGAGCCTGATCAGGATTTTTGCCAATGAACGGTAGCGGATCGATCACCCGCCGCGGCTTCGTCGGCGGGGCGCTTCTCGCGGGGCTCGGCGGCAACGCGCTCGCGCAGGGCTTCGCAGGGCTCGGCGAAAGCGCGGATGGATTCGCTGCGGTCGAGCCCGGCCGGGCATTTGCCTTTCCCGCCGATCACGGCCCGCATCCAAATTTCCGCATCGAGTGGTGGTATGTAACGGCCAATCTCATCGATGCCAACGGCGCGGCCTACGGCGCGCAATGGACGCTGTTTCGTCAGGCCATCGCGGCGGGCGGACCGCAGGAAGGATGGGCCAACCAGCAGATCTGGATGGGCCACGCCGCCGTCACCCGCGCCGATACCCACCGCTTTACGCAAGCGTTCGCGCGCGGCGGCATTGGGCAGGCGGGTGTCGATGCAAAGCTGTTTCGCGCGTGGATCGATGCCTGGGAGATGCGCGGGCTCGCCCCCATCAACGACGACACTGTCGCGCCCTGTGAGCTGAAAGCATCCGCCGCCGACTTCAGCTATACGCTACGCCTCGACGCGCGGCGGCCGCTGGTGCTGCAGGGCGACGGCGGCTACAGCCGCAAATCGCTGCGCGAGCAGGCCTCGTATTATTACAGCCAGCCGCATTATACGGCGAAGGGCGTCCTTGCTATTGACGACAAGCCGGTCGATGTCACCGGCATGGCCTGGCTCGATCGCGAGTGGAGCAGCCAGCCGCTGGCCTCGGACCAAAGCGGATGGGACTGGCTCTCGCTGCATTTCAATTCCGGCGACAAGCTGATGCTGTACCGGATGCGCCAGACCGACGGAAAGCATTATGGCTCCGGCAAATGGATCAAGCCCGACGGCCCGGCCGAATTGCTCGGCATGGAAGACATCGCGATGACGCCGCTGACCATCACGGAGATCGAGGGGCGAAAAATTCCGACGGCATGGCGTATCGCGATTGCGAAGATGGCGCTGTCGATCGAGTGCACGCCGCTCAACGCCCGGAGCTGGATGGGCACCAGCTTTCCCTATTGGGAAGGTCCGATCCGTTTTGCCGGCAGCCATGCCGGGGTGGGCTATCTGGAAATGACGGGGTATTAGCCGCTCGCGTTAAGTCTCTAAGAGCGGCAAAGGAGCGACGTGACATGCGGGGCTGATGGTCCAGCATATCGCTCCGCTCATGCGGGCTATAAGTCTACTAAGCGGCACAACAGGGGAATCAATGATGTATCATTTCACCGCGCTCGCCACCTTGCTTGCGGTCCTGGTCTACTTTTATTCGTCCATCCTGGTGTCGCGGGCGCGCGCCAAGTTTGGCATCAAGCCGCCGGCGATTTCCGGCAATGTGGATTTCGAGCGCGTGTTTCGCGCGCAGATGAACACGCTGGAATGGCTGCCGATCTTCCTGCCCTCGCTCTGGCTGTTTGCCATCTATATCGGCGACGGCGCCGCAGCGGCGCTCGGAATGGTCTGGGTCGTTGGGCGCATTCTCTATGTGCACGGCTACGCCAAGGCCGCAGCCAAGCGCGGCCCTGGTTTTTATGTCCAGGC
>CADEDX010000033.1:10210-24392 GCA_902826195.1 uncultured Bradyrhizobium sp.
ACCTCGAACAGATAGAGGTCGTGCACCATGCGGCCGTTTTCGAGCACCTTGCCGCCTTGGGCAAAATCGTCGTCGACGGGAAGCTCCTTTAGCTTCTTCGCCACCGCCTCGGCGTCCTTGGTGCCAGCCGCCTTGACCGCCTTGAGATAGGATAGCGTGGCCGAATAGGTGCCGGCCTGGATCATGTTCGGCATGCGGCCGGTGCGCTTGAAGAAGCGTTCGGCAAGATTGCGGCTCCTGGCGTCGCGGTCCCAGTAATAGCCTTCCGTCAGCACCAGGCCTTGCGCGGCGTCGAGCCCGAGGCCATGGACCTCGGCGAGCGTGAGCAGCAGGCCGGCCAGCTTCTGGCCGCTCTTGACGATGCCGAATTCGGCCGCCTGCTTGATCGAGTTGGTGGTGTCGAGGCCGGCATTGGCAAGGCCGATGATCTTGGCCTTGGAGCTCTGCGCCTGCAGCAGGAAGGAGGAGAAGTCCGCGGTGTTGAGCGGAATGCGGACCGAGCCGACCACCTTGCCGCCCTTGGCCTTGACGAAATCGCTGGTGTCTTTCTCGAGCGCATAGCCGAACGCGTAGTCGGCGGTCATGAAGAACCAGCTATCGCCGCCGGCTTCCACCAGCGAGCCGCCGGTGCCGAACGCCAGCGCGTGGGTATCGTAGGCCCAGTGGAAACCGTAGGGCTGGCAGGCGTCGCCGGTCAGGCGCGACGTCGCCGCACCGACCACGATGTCGATCTTTTTCTTCTCCTTCGACAACTCGTGGATCGCGAGCGCGACCGACGAGGTCGTCAGTTCCGTGATCATGTCGACGTTCTCGACATCATACCAGCGCCGCGCAATGGCACTGCCGAGATCCGGCTTGTTCTGGTGATCGGCGGAGATGACTTCGATCTTCTGGCCGAGCACCTCGCCGCCGAAATCCTCGATCGCCATCTTGGCGGCCTCGAACGACCATTTGCCGCCGTAATCGGCGTAGACCCCCGACTGATCGTTCAAGATGCCGATCTTGACGCCCTGCGCCGAGGCCGGCGCGGCCAGCAAAAGACTACCCGCCGCAACGGCGGCCAACAATCCCGACTTCATCTTTTTCTCCCGGAATTTTTTATTAGAGGAACCCGACGACACTATTCAATAACCCCGTACGTGCCCATCCATTTCGGGTCAGCAAAAAGTATGGATTCGTCATTCCGGGGCGGGAGCGAAGCGAGCGACCCTGGAATCCAACTGGCCGCATCTCGTGTCGTAAGTTGGATTCCGGGTTCGTGCTTCGCACGCCCCGGAATGACGGCATCCACTCACGAAGCAGCCGGCCTTTTACCTGCATTCTTCCCGTCCGCCAGGTTCCGCACGAGCACGTAGAAGATCGGCGTGAAGATCAGACCGAACAGCGTCACGCCGAGCATGCCGAAGAACACGGCAACGCCCACCGCCTGCCGCATCTCGGAACCCGAGCCGGTCGACACCACCAGCGGCAGTACGCCGAGGATGAAGGCGAACGACGTCATCAGGATCGGCCGCAACCGCAGCCGGCAGGCTTCGACCACGGCCTCGAGCCGCGACTTGCCCTCGAGTTCGATATCGCGCGCGAACTCGACGATCAGGATGGCGTTCTTGGCAGCCAACCCCACCAGCACCACGAAGCCGATCTGGGTGAGGATGTTGACGTCCTGCCCCATGATGCGCACGCCGATGGTGGCGGCGAGCAGGCACATCGGCACGATCAGAATGACCGCGAACGGCAGGCTCCATGAACCGTATTGCGCCGCCAGCACCAGGAACACGAACAGCACGCAGATCGGGAACACGTAGAGACCGGCATTGCCGCCGGTGACCTGCTGATACGACAGGTCGGTCCATTCGTAGGTGAAGCCGCTCGGCAGCGTGTCGCCGGCCAGCTTCTTCATGGTGTCGATCGCGGTCGCCGAGCTGGTGCCGGGCAGCGTATCGCCTTGCAGTTCGGAGGCAGGATAGAGATTGTAGCGCGCAACGCGGTCGGGCCCGGAGATGTCGCGGAAACTCACGACACTGCCGAGCATCACCATGTCGCCGGCGGCGTTGCGGGTGCGCAGGCGCGCCAGATCAGCGGTCTCTTTGCGGAACGGCAGGTCGGCCTGCGCCGTGACGTGGTAGGTGCGGCCGAACAGGTTGAAGTCGTTGACATAGGACGAGCCGAAATAGGTCTGGATCGTGTCGGTGATCCCGGTGATCGGTACGCCGAGCTTTTGCGCCCTGACGCGATCGATATCGACGAACAGCTGCGGCGTGTTGGCGGAGAAGGTCGAGAACACCTGGGTCAGCCCCGGCGCCTTGCGGGCCGCGCCGACCAGTTCGTCGGTCGCCGAGGCCAGCAGTTCGGAGCCGCGGCCCTGGCGGTCCTGGATGCGCATGGTGAAGCCGCCGCCGGTGCCGATGCCGGGCACCGCGGGCGGCGGGATGACGATGATGAAGGCGCCCTGAATGCTCGACAGCCGCATCCGCAGATTGTTGGTGACCGCGAGCGCCGACAACCCCTTCTTGTGACGCTCTTCGGCGTCCTCGAACACCGGGAACAAAGCCGCGGCATTGCTCGCCTGGGTCCGCGTCGCCCCCGAAAAGCCGGCGAATGCCGCGACGCGGATGATCCCGGGTGTTTCCAGCGCGATGCGTTCGATCTCGCGGACCACCTCCGTGGTGCGCGCCAGCGACGCCGCGCCCGGCAACTGCACCGAAACGATCACATAACCGCGATCCTGCGCCGGAATGAAGCCTTGCGGTGTCGTCGCCAGCAGCCAGCCGGCGCTGCCGATCAGCGCCGCATAGAGCACCAGCATCAGAACGGAATGCCGGATGACGAAATCGGCGGCGCTGGCATAGCCATGCGCCAGGCGATCGAAGCCGCGGTTGAAAACACCAGTGAAGGCGTCCCAGCCGCGCGCGATGACGTTCCAGCTCGCCGCCGGCCGCTTGTCCTGATGCGGCTGCAGGATCATCGACGCAAGCGCCGGCGATAGCGTCAGCGAACAGAAACACGAGATCGCGGTCGCGACCGCAATCGTCACGGCAAATTGCTGGAAGAACTGCCCGGAGATGCCGCCGAGGAATGCAGTCGGCACGAACACCGCGCACAGCACCAGCGCGATCGACACCAGCGCGCCGCCGACCTCTTCCATGGTGCGCAACGCGGCATCGCGCCGGCTCATGCCATGACCAAGATGGCGCTCGACATTCTCGACCACCACGATGGCGTCGTCGACCACGATGCCGACCGCCAGCACGAGGCCGAACAGGGTGAGATTGTTGATCGAGAATCCCAGCGCCGCCATCACCGCGAAGGTGCCGACCAGCGATACGGGAATCGCGATGATCGGAATGATGGCGGGCCTCCAGCCCTGCAAAAACACCAGCACGACGATCACGACCAGCGCCATCGCCTCGTAGATGCTCTTGATCAGCTCGCTGACGGACTGCGCAATGAACTCGGTCGGGTTGTAGCCGATGTTGTAGTCGAGTCCCTTTGGGAAGCTCGTCTTCAGCTGCTCCATGGTGTTGATGATGCCCTTCGCGGTCGCGAGCGCATTCGAACCCGGCCGCTGCGTGATCAGCAGGGCGACGGCGGATTTCCGGAGCAGAAAACTGTTGGTGGTGTAGGCCAGCGCCCCGAGTTCGATCCGCGCCACGTCGCGCAGCTTGACGGTCCGCCCGTCGGAGCCGGCCTTGACCACGATCTCCTCGAACTGTTTGGGATCCTTCAGCCGGCCGGTGAAGGTTAGATTTGGCGAGAACGCGCGGTCGGAAATCGGCGGTTCGCCAAGCTGGCCTCCCGCGATCTGGACGTTCTGCGCGCGGATCGCCGCGACGACTTCCGCTGCAGTGAGGCCCAGCGTGGCGATCTTGTCGGGATCGAGCCACAGCCGCATCGAATAGTCGCGCGCGCCGAAAATCTGGATGTCGCCGACGCCGTCGAGCCGCAGCAGCTGGTCGCGGACCTGCAGCAGCGCGTAGTTGGAGATGTAGAGCTGGTCGAACGTGTCGTCCGGCGACAGCATGAACGCGACCATCAGTATGTCGGGGCTGTTCTTGCGGGTGACGACGCCGTTGCGCTGAACCTCTTCGGGCAGCCGCGGCTGCGCGATGGCGACGCGGTTCTGCACCAGCACCTGGGCCTTGTCGAGATCGGTGCCGAGCTTGAAGGTGACCGTGATCGTCAACTGCCCGTTCGAGGTCGCCTGGCTGTAGAGATACAGCATGTCCTCGACGCCGTTGATCTCCTGTTCGATGGGAGCAGCGACGGTATCCGAGACGGTCTGCGCCGAGGCGCCGGGATATTGCGTGGTCACCACCACCGTCGGCGGCACCACCTGCGGATATTCCGAGACCGGCAATGTCGTGTAGGCGATCGCGCCGACAATCAGCAGGACGATCGACAGCACCATCGCCAGGATGGGCTGGTTGATGGAGAGCCGGCCAAGATTCATGTCTTGCCACCGGCCGGCTTGGCGTCGGCGGTCTGCGGCGTGACCTTCGCCCCGACGCGCGCGCGCTGCAGGCCGTTGACGATCACGCGGTCTTCCGGCTGCAGCCCTTCGCGGATCACACGCAGGCCGTCATCGAGCGGCCCGAGCGTCACCGGCTTGGCCTCGACCGTGTTGTCGTCCTTGACGACGAAGACGATCTTGCGCGACTGGTCGGTCGCAATCGCCGTGTCGGGGAGCAGCAAGGCCTCATAGGGCGAACTGCCGATGATCCGGACCCGGCCGAACTGGCCCGGCAGGATCGAGAGGTTCTTGTTCGGGATGACGGCGCGGGTGCGCAGCGTCCCGGTCGAACCGTCGAGGCGGTTATCGAGGAAGTCGACCTTGCCTTCGAGCGACGGCTTGGTTTCGCCGGTCAGCGTCACCTGCACCGGGTTCGCCGTATCCCGCGAGCTCGGCCGCCTGCCTTCGGCCCAGAGCCGGCTGTTACGCTGATAGGTCGCCTCGTCGACGTCGAAATAGATGTAGATCGGATCGAGCGAGACGATTGATGTGAGAAGCGTCGCCCCGCCCTCGCTGCCCTGCACGAGGTTACCGGGCGTGACCAGATGGCGGCTGACCCGGCCGGTGATCGGCGCCATCACATGGGTGAACTCGATGTTGAGCCTGGCGGCCTTGAGCGCGCCTTCGGCCTGCATTTCCGCGGCACGCGCCGCCTGCAAGGTCTGGCGTCGCTGGTCGACAATGGAATCGGACACCGCCTGGGTCTGGTTCAGCGTCAGCGCACGGTCGAGTTCGCGCCTGGCGAGTTCCGCCTTCGCGCGTGCATCGGAGAGTTGGCCATCGGCCTGTTCGGCGACCGCCTCGAACGGCCGGGCGTCGATCACGTAGAGCAGGTCACCTGTCTTGACGATGGAGCCGTCCCGAAACTCGACCGATGTTACGAAGCCGCCGACGCGGGCGCGAACCTGGACCTCCTGCACCGCCTCGAACCGGCCGGTAAATTCGTCCCAGTCGGTCACGGTTCGCTTGACCGGCTGCGCGACCGTCACCGGCGGCGCCGCGGCCGGCTGCTGCGAGGGCTTGTCGCCGCAAGCAGACAGCGCCAACGCGAGCAGCAATGGGAGCCCGCTTTTGAGGCCAGCGTATTGGAGACTGTGGGATGAGCGCATGTCGGCTGCCGCCGACAACACCGGACGATTCAATTGCTCAGTTGCGCTCAAACCCCATCTCCCGTCTCGACATCCTTTGATGGATGAAACCCGCCATGGAACTTTTGGCGGAGGCCACAGAAGTGTTCGGGTCCCAGTCTCGTCAAGAAGTGAAAGTGATCAAGCACAATCGTTATGCATCGATGGGGGCAACGCCCGGCGCAGCGGCCTGCAAGGCCGGAGCCGCCATACGGCACAACAGCAACCATCATCTGGTGACGAAAACGTGACAGCGTCAGCGCGTTCGGATCGGTCGCTGGCAAACGCGGAGCGGAGAAAGTCATCCGCCCTCCCGCCGTCATTGCGGGCCAACGGCTCGAGCGAATGCGCGCGGGTGGCTCGCATGACGCAGATGGGCCGCGGGCACACATACTCGATTGGTCCCGCGCAGAAGTAGCGGCCTCTCAGCCTTCCACGCTCATCTTGGGGCATGACGCCGGGAAAATCCTCCGCTAACCTTGCCGTCAAGGCTCACAACAAGGGCCAGAAGGGCCAGGGAGGACAGACGTGCACAAGGGTCGGGTCGTATTCGGCGCGATGGATGAGGTCGTGTTCGGACGGCCGGCATCCGGAGCGATTCTGGAACAATTGGACCGGCTGGGCGCGCAGCGCGCGTTCCTGATGGTCAGCGGGACGCTCAATCGCGAAGCCGACGACATCGAAAAGATTCGCCGCGCGTTGGGGGCGCACTGCGTCGGCACCTTCGACGCGATGCCGCCGCATACGCCGCGCGCGGCAGTGATCGCCGCGACCGAACAGGCCCGCGCCGCCGGGGCCGACCTGATCGTGACCATCGGCGGCGGTTCGATCACCGACGGCGCCAAGGCGGTCCAGCTATGCCTCGCCAACGACGTCCGCGATCCCGACGACATCGATCGCATCCGCGCCGGCCGCGGCGCGCCGCATCAGCTCAAGGCCCCGACCGTGCGCCAGATCAGCGTGCCGACCACGATCGCCGGCGGAGAATTTTCGGCAGTCGCCGGCGTCACCAACGAGAAGACCCAGGTCAAGGAAGCGCTGAACCATCCCTTGCTGATGCCCCGCGCGGTGATCCTCGATCCCTGGCTCAGCCTGCATACGCCGGAATGGCTGTGGCTCTCGACCGGAATCCGCGCCGTCGACCATTGCGTCGAGGGCATTTGTGCCAATGAGGCGCATCCTTACGGCGACGCCCAGGCGCTGCAGGGACTGTCGATGCTGGCGCGGGCGCTGCCGCGGGTGAAGGCCGATGCGAGCGATCTCGACGCGCGAATGGATTGCCAGATCGGGACCTGGCTTTCCACCGGACCGCTGGCCTCCGGCGTGCCTATGGGCGCCAGCCATGGCATCGGCTACGTGCTCGGCGCGGTGTTCGGCGTACCGCACGGCCACACCTCCTGCGTGATGTTGCCGTCGGTGATGCGCTGGAACAAGCCGGCCAATGCCGCGCGACAGGCGCTGGTCGCGGCCGCCATGGGCCATCCGGACGAGGATGCCGGCGACGTGCTCGACGCCTTCATCCGCAACCTCGGCATGCCGCGCAGCCTGCGCGACGTGAAGATCGGACCCGAGCATTTCGATCGCATCGCGCAGGCTGCGATGGCAACGCCCTGGGTGCCGCGCAACCCCCGCAAGATCGAGGGACCGGCGCAGGTGCGCGAAATTCTTGAAATGACTGCGTAGGGAGCCAAGCGAACATGTACACCGGCAAGCATGCGTATCTTCGCCCGCTGCAACCCGCCTTCATCATGGCGAGCACAGGCGAGACGGTTACCTATCGCGAGCTGGAAGCGCGCAGCAACCGGCTCGCGCACCTGTTTCGCAACCGCGGCCTGAAGCGACTCGACCACTATTCGATCTTCATGGAGAACAACAGCCACTATCTGGAAGCCTGCGGCGCCGGCGAACGCTCGGGCCTCTATTATACCTGCGTGAACTCCTACCTCACCGCGGGCGAGCTCGCCTACATCCTGACCAACAGCCAGTCGCGCATCCTGATCACCTCAAGGGAAAAACTCGATATCGCGCGCGAGGCGCTGAAGGAATGCGCCAAGGTCGAGCTCTGCATCGTCGCCGGTGGCGAGAGCGAAAGCGACCGCATCGTCGGCCTGCAGAAAGTGACCGCCGGCCTGCCGCATACTCCGATATCGGATGAAAGTGTCGGCACCGCGATGCTGTATTCCTCCGGCACCACGGGCCGGCCGAAGGGGATTTTGCGCCCGCTGCCGGAGCTGTCGGCCGATCAGCAACTGCCACTGTTCGATTTCCTGTCGAAGATCTGGCACTACCGCGAGGGCATGATCTATCTGTCGCCGGCGCCGCTCTACCATTCGGCGCCGCAGGCGGCCGTGAACCTCACCATCAAGACGGGCGGCACCGCCATCATCATGGAGAAGTTCGATCCTGAACAGTATCTCGCGCTGATCGAGAAATGGGGCGTCACCCACACCCAGCTCGTGCCGACGATGTTTTCGCGCATGCTGAAACTGCCGGAAGAAGTGCGTACCCGCTACGACCTGTCGTCGCTAGAGATCGCGGTTCATGCGGCCGCGCCCTGCCCCGCCGCGGTCAAGGACGACATCATCAAATGGTGGGGACCGATCGTGCACGAGTATTACGGCGCCACCGAAGGGCTCGGCTTCACCGCCTGCAACAGCGAGGAATGGCTGGCGCATCGCGGCACCGTCGGCCGCGTGCTGCTCGGCGACCTGCACATCCTCGATGAAAATATGCAGCCCTGTCCCAAGGGAACGGCGGGCACGGTGTGGTTCAAGACCGCGACCCCGTTCGAATATTTCAACGATCCCGGCAAGACGCAGGAAGCGCGTTCGGCCGACGGCAGCATGAGCACGGTGGGCGATGTCGGCTATGTCGACGATGACGGCTTTCTCTATCTGACCGATCGCTCCACGTTCATGATCATCTCCGGTGGCGTGAACATCTATCCGCAGGAATGCGAGAACCTCTTGATCACCCACCCCAAGATCGCGGACGCCGCCGTGTTCGGCGTGCCTAATCCGGATCTCGGCGAGGAAGTGAAGGCGGTGGTGCAGCCGATGCCGGGGGTTTCGCCGGATCAGGAGCTGGCCGACGAACTGATCGCGTTCTGCAGCCAGTCGCTGTCGCGTCAGAAAGTGCCGCGTTCGATCGATTTCGAGGCCGAGCTGCCGCGGCTTCCGACCGGAAAGCTCTACAAGCGGCTGCTGCGCGACCGCTATTGGGGCAACAAGACCTCGCGGATCGTTTGATGCCGATGCGCGGTGGTGCGGCGCACCATCCTCTGATGAGGTAATGCAGCGCGCGTGCCCGGACAAGTTCGCGCAATTGGATGCAGTCGATCGAAAAGCCGGCTGCAGTTTCCGCAGGGCGGACTTTCCGTAGGCCGAATTGTCAATCCTTGAGTCGGCTTGCCCGGTTGCTCCAAAGCCACACCATGCTATCGTCCGGCGCAATCGGCCCATTGAGACCGAAACTTGTGGAGGGGACCATGCGGAGCGTTCATGCGCTTGCCGCCGCAGCTTTGCTGTTGCTGCCAGCTTACGACCTTGCATCGGCGGCGGAGCCGAAACAGGGCGGCATTCTCAGGATGTATCACCGCGACAGCCCGGGCAGCGCCTCGATCCATGAGGGGGCGACCTACTCGGTCAACATTCCCTTCATGCCGGTTTTCAATAACCTCGTCATATTCAAGCAGGACGTGGCGCAGAACAGCGTCGAGTCGATCGTCCCCGACCTCGCCGAAAGCTGGGCGTGGAGCGCCGACAACAAGAAGCTGACCTTCAAGCTGCGGCAGGGCGTCAAATGGCACGATGGCAAGCCGTTCACCTCGGCCGACGTCAAATGCACCTTCGACATGCTGATGGGCAAATCGCAACAGAAATTCCGCCAGAATCCGCGAAAGTCCTGGTACGATCAGGTCAGCGACGTGACCGTGAACGGCAATTTCGAAGCGTCATTCGAACTGAAACGGCCGCAGCCGGCATTGCTGTCGCTGCTCGCATCCGGCTATACGCCAGTTTACCCCTGTCATGTCTCGCCGGGCGACATGCGCACCAAGCCGGTCGGCACCGGCCCGTTCAAGTTCGTCGAGTTCAAGGCCAACGAATCGATCAAGCTGACCAAGAATACTGACTATTGGAAGAAGGGCCTGCCGCACCTCGACGGCATCGAATTCACCATCATCACCAACCGCTCGACGGCGATACTCGGATTCGTTTCCGACAAGTTCGACATGACTTTCCCCACTGAAGTGTCGATCCCGCTGCTGAAGGAAGTCAAGACGCAGGCGCCGAAGGCCGTTTGCGTGGTCGAGCCGATCAACGTTGCCACCAACATCATCGTCAACTCGTCCTCGCCGCCGTTCGACAATCTCGATATCCGGCGCGCGCTGGCGCTGTCGCTGGATCGCAAAGCGTTCATCCAGATCATGTTCGAGGGCCAGGCCGACATCGGCGGCACCATGCTGCCGGCGCCGGGCGGGCTGTGGGCGATGCCGAAGGAAATGCTGGAATCGATCCCCGGCTACGGCCCCGACATCAACGCCAACCGCGACGAGGCGCGCAAGCTGATGCAGAAGGCCGGCTACGGCCCGGACAAGCGCCTCGCCGTCAAGGTCGCCACCCGCAACATCCCGATCTACCGCGATCCCGCCGTCATCCTGATCGACCAGTTGAAGAGCATCTACATCGACGGCGAACTCGACGTCGTCGATACCGCGCAATGGTTCCCGAAAGTCGCGCGCAAGGATTACACGCTCGGCCTCAACCTCACCGGCAACGCCGTCGACGATCCCGACCAGTCGTTCTACGAAAACTATTCCTGCGGCTCGGAGCGCAACTACACCAACTACTGCAACAGGGAGATTGAAAAACTGTTCGATCAGCAGTCGGCCGAGACCGACAAGGAGAAGCGCAAGAAGCTGGTGTGGGAAATCGACAAGAAGCTGCAGGAGGATGTGGCGCGCCCGATCATCTTCCACGGTCGCTCCGGGACGTGCTGGCATCCGTACGTGAAGGGCGTCACCATCATGGTGAACAGCTCCTACAACGGCTATCGTTACGAAGACGTCTGGATGGACAAATAGAATAACGTAAAGTCCGGCCGCCCAATCAGCCCGCAGGAGAACCGCCCGGGTGTTTGCTTATATCGTGCGACGCCTCGCCTTGATGCTCGTGACCCTGATCGGGATCTCGATCATCATCTTCGTGCTGCTGCGGGTCGTTCCCGGCAATATCGTCGACATCCTGTTCGACGCCGCCGGCTTCGTCGATCCCACCGACAAGGCCAATCTGGAAAAGGAACTCGGCCTCGACCTGCCGATCTGGCAGCAGTACCTGAACTGGATCGGCGGGCTGTTACGCGGCGACCTTGGCTATTCCTACGTCTCGGAGAAGCCCGCACTGGACGAGATCCTGCCGCGGATTCCGATCACCGCTAGGCTGGCGGCGCTGGCTCTGCTGTTCTCGGCCTCGATCGGTATTCCCTTGGGCGTCATCAGCGCGGTGCATCAGGGATCAAAGCTCGACTACACCCTGCGCCTCGTGAGCCTGAGCGGGCTGTCGCTGCCCTCGTTCTGGCTCGGGCTGCTGATCCTGATGGCGTCGGTCTCGCTGTTCGGCGCCATGCCGATCTACAACCCGAACCCCAAGACCTGGACCGAGGCGTTCGCGATCTATGCGGTTCCGGCGATGGCGGTTGGCTTCCGCAGCGCCGCGCTGACCATGCGCATCACGCGCTCCTCGATGCTGGAAATCCTGCGGCAGGACTACATCCGCACCGCGCGCGCCAAGGGCGCCTCGGAATCGTCGGTCAATTATCGCCATGCGCTGAAGAACGCCATTTTGCCCGTCATCACCGTGATCGGCATCGAGGCGGCGTTCCTGATCGGCGGTCTTATTGTGACGGAAACCGTGTTCAACATTCCCGGCGTCGCCCGCTTCCTGGTCGAGGCGCTGCGCTGGCGCGATTACCCGATCGTGCAGAATCTCGTGATGCTGATCGCCGTCGTCGTGGTGGTCGCGAATTTCACCGTCGACATGCTTTACGCCGCGATCGATCCGCGCATTCGCTATGGGGACTAAGAGTTTGGCCACGATCAATTTCGACAGCGAGTTAAGACGGGCTGGCGCCTATTCGACGCATGGCTGGCGCCGGCTGCTGTTCCTCGCCCAGCGATATGTGCTCGGCACCATCGGCCTTCTCATCATGGTGATGTTCGTCTGGATGGCGATCTCGGCCGACCTGATCTGCCGCTACGATCCGCTCAGCGTCGATTCCGCGCAGCGGCTGGCCGGCCCAAGCGCCGCGCACTGGATGGGCACCGATTCGTTCGGCCGCGACGTCTGGAGCCGGATCGTGCATGGCGCGCGGATCTCGCTCGCCGTCGGCATCGGCGCCACCGTGCTGGGATCATCGCTCGGCGTTCTCGTCGGCCTCGCCTCCGGCTATCTGTCGGGCTGGGTCGATCTGGTGTTCCAGCGCATCACTGACATCCTGCAGGCGCTGCCGCTGCTGGTGCTGGCGCTGGTGATGACGGCGGCGCTCGGCCCGTCGCTGCCCAACGTCATCATCGCCATTGCGATCCCGCTGATCCCGACGGTGGCCCGCGTGATCCGCGCCAACACGCTGGCGCTGCGCGAACTGCCTTTCGTCGAGGCTGCCAAATCGATCGGCATGAGCGAGACGCGCATCGCGTTCCGCCACGTGCTGCCCAACACGCTGGCGCCGCTGATCGTGCTGGCGACCGCGCAGCTCGGTTCCACCATCCTCACGGAAGCATCGTTGTCGTTCCTCGGCCTCGGCATTCCCGAGCCCCACCCGTCCTGGGGCCGCATGCTGTCGGAATCGGCGGCGGAGTATGTCCGCACCGCGCCGTGGCTGGTGATCTTCCCGGGCGTCGCCATCAGCCTCGCCGTGTTCGGCACCAATCTGTTCGGCGACGCGCTGCGCGGTATCCTCGACCCGAGGCAGCGCGGCTGATGACCGAGATCAGGGGCGACGACACGGTTCTCGAAGTGAAGAACCTGCAGACGGTGTTCTTTACGAACTCCGGCCTGTTCCGCGCAGTCGACGACGTATCTTTCACCGTGCGCCGCGGCGAGACGCTGGCGATCGTCGGCGAATCCGGCTGCGGCAAGAGCGTGACCGCGTTGTCGGTGATGCGGCTGGTGCCGGACCCGCCGGGCCGGGTGATCGGCGGCTCGGTGACGCTGGAGGGCACAGACTTGCTCGGCCTCGGCGAGGCCGAGATGCGCAAGATCCGGGGCAACCGGATCTCGATGATCTTTCAGGAGCCGATGACCTCGCTCAACCCGGTGATGCGGATCGGCGACCAGATCACCGAGGTGCTGCGCCTGCACCGCGACATGACCTCCAAAGAAACGTGGGCCAAGGCGGTCGAGATGCTGCGCCTCGTTCGCATTCCCGAGCCGGAGCGGCGCGCGCTGGAATATCCGCATCAGCTTTCCGGCGGCATGCGGCAGCGCGCGATGATCGCGATGGCGCTGGCCTGCCGGCCGGCGCTGCTGATCGCGGACGAGCCGACCACCGCGCTCGACGTGACGATCCAGGCGCAGATCCTGGCGCTGATCGTCGATCTGCAGAAGACGCTCGGCACCGGCTTGATCCTGATTACGCATGATCTCGGCGTGGTGGCGCAGACCGCGCAGCGCGTCATCGTGATGTACGCCGGCAAGAAGGTCGAGGAAGCGACCGTGGAAGATTTGTTCGCCAATCCAAGACACCCGTACACGCGCGGGCTGATGGCCTCGATGCCGGCGGTGATCTCGTTCGGCGCCAAGACCGATGCCCGGCTGAACGAGATTCCCGGCATGGTGCCGTCGCTGACCAACCTGCCGCCGGGCTGCGCTTTTGCGCCGCGCTGCAGCCTCGCCATCGATCGCTGCCGCGCCGAATATCCGCCGCTGCACGAGATCGATGGCGGTCACCACGCGGCATGCTGGCGCGCGGCGGAACTGGTGGGTGCGCCATGACCGATCAACGCCCCCTGCTCGAGGTCACCGATCTCGTCAAACATTACCCCGTGCGCGGCGGCGTCTTGCGCCGCCAGGTCGGCACCGTGCATGCCGTCGACGGCGTCAGCTTCTCCGTCGGCAAGGGCGAGACGCTCGGCATGGTCGGCGAATCCGGCTGCGGCAAATCGACGGTGGCCCGCGCCGTGCTGCGGCTGGTGGAGCCGTCCTCCGGCGCCATCAAGCTCGACGGCACCGACATTACCGGCCTCAGCAAGGCCGAGATGCGACCGCATCGCCGCTCGATGCAGATCGTGTTCCAGGACCCGTTCGCCTCGCTCAACCCGCGCATGACCGCGGGCGACATCGTCGGCGAGCCGCTCGCCGTGCACGGCCTCGCCACCGGCCGCGCGCAGCAGGAGCGGGTCGCTGAGCTGTTCGCGCAAGTCGGCCTGCGCGCCGACCAGATGAAGAACTATCCGCACCAGTTCTCCGGCGGCCAGCGGCAGCGCATCGGCATCGCACGCGCGCTGTCGCTCGGGCCGAAACTGATCGTGTGCGACGAGCCGGTCTCG
>CADEDX010000034.1 GCA_902826195.1 uncultured Bradyrhizobium sp.
TGAGGCGAGGCGGTGTTTGCCGAATACATAAAGGATCCAAAAGCAAGAATCCCCGGAACCAAGATGTCGTTCGCGGGAATCGAGAACGAGCAGGAGGTCAGGGATCTGACTGCTTTCCTGAAGCAATTCGGCAAGGACGGAAGGAAGAATTAGCTTCTTTTGCCGTCTTGTCTGCTGTCCAAGTCGCGATGCGCGCAAGATCGTTTGGCAAGGCATTCGGGACACGGATAAGCCATCCTCCAAGCTGATCGCAGTGCGCCTATTCATCTTGATCTAGCTCAATTGGCGCCTGTTAATAATCAGCGAGGATAGGCTTCTTGAAAGGTGGGACACTATAATAACGGCCATCTCGAGATTGGTGCTGGGCAGGAAAAATGAGCTCGCGCGCGATGAAGGTGGGGACCGCGCTGGTCGTCATATCTGCCATTTTGGTAAGCAGCTACTACTGGCGCTTTATGCGAGAAATTCCGGTTCGGACGATTGCGCCCGAGCAGAATGTGGAAATCCGCGTCTTCGGGGTCGGGACCATCGAGGCGCAGGTAGTTTCAAAAGTGGGATTTCAGATCGCCGGAAAAGTAGTTGCCGTTGAGGCTGATCAGGGCGACTTCGTGAAGATGGGTTCGCTGCTGGCAAAACTCGACGATGACGCTCAGCGCGCCAAGCTCAAGAGGAGCGAAGCCGCACAACGACAAGCGGCAGCCAATCTGGCCAAGATCGAAGCGCAGCGAGGGCGCGCCGAAATTTCCTACCAGCAGAAGAAGAGCGTCAATGCGCGCCGACAGACGCTCGTTGGTCGTGGGAGTGTGTCGCAAGAGGCCGCCGAGGACGCCCAGGCCGCAGAAGAAATCGCCCTTGGGGATGCCAAGATTATCGAGGCCGATACCAAGGTTGCCGCCGTGCTGCAGGAAGATGCCGCGTCCCAGCATCAGCTAGATGCCGTCGTGCTTGCTCAGCACGAACTTCGGGCTCCGTTCGACGCCAGAGTTATTGCTCGCAGCAAGGAACTTGGCGGGATCGCGAACGCGGGCGAAGCCGTGTTCACGCTGATTGCGCCTGCCTCAATCTGGGTAAAAGCTTATGTCGACGAAGCACTGGCTGGGGGCCTGACAATAGGCCAGCGTGCGCTCGTGCGCCTGCGGTCTGACATGAATAATCTTGTTGAAGCGGAACTCGTCCGCATCGATCAGGAGAACGATCGTCTCACCGAGGAACGCCGCGTCTATGTGCGGTGCCGGGCTTGCGACCCGCAGCATCAGCTCCGCTACCTCGGCGAACAGGCCGAGGTCGAGATCGTCAAGGCAACCGCGAGCGGTCTGTTCGTCCCGCTCAGATTTGTAGAAGGTTACGGCGGCCGGTCCGGCACGGTCTGGTCGCTGCACAATGGCCGGCTCGCCAGGCAGCCAGTGCAACTCGGCGAACGCCTGCTCGACGGGCGCATTCAGATTGTTTCCGAAGTTAGGGGAGAAGTGGTGGCCGACGACCGGACCGACTTGCGTGAAGGCCGGGCTGCCCGCCGTTACGGCGGGTCGTGAAGTGAACCTCGCGCTCAAGGACATCAGACACAATCTCGGACGCTTCCTGCTGACGTGTCTCGGACTCAGCCTTCTGCTCGGAATTGTGCTTGCGATGGTCGGAATCTACCGCGGCCTAATCGAGGAATCGCTCGGGCTCGTGCGCGCGGCAGGCGGGCAGGTTTGGGTCGTGGAAGGCGGAACGCGCGGTCCCTTTGCCGAGGCGTCACGGCTCCCCGGCGATACGCGCATCGCCATAGCCGCGCAATGGGGTGTTGCCGCGGCCGGCGGTGTCTCCTATCAGAACGTCGAAGCGCAGCTCCGCGGGCAAACCAAACGGCTGCTGGTGGTCGGTGCGCAGATCGCACGGCCAGGCGAGGCCCGGTTGGTGGACGAAGGCCGGCCAATTATTCGCAGCCGCTACGAGGCTGTTGTTGACCGCGGCGCTGGACTCGTGCTCGGAGAGCAGATCAAGCTCGGGCGCGATACGTTTACCGTGGTCGGATTGACCAGCAACCTTGTGGCTTCGGGCGGAGATCCGGTCATCTTCATCACGCTGAGGGACGCTCAGAAGCTGCAATTCGATCTGACGCCGGCGGCTTCGCGAAGAGAATCCGTACGCAGTTCCGGGACGGCAGGAACGACCGATACGGTGAACGCTATCCTGGTGAGGCTGATGCCCGGGGTGGACGCAAAGCGCTTCGCGCAGGACATCACGCGCTGGAAGCATCTTGCGGCGCTAACCCAGGAAGACCAGGAGACTGTTCTGGCACGTTCCGTCATCGATCGTGCGCGCCGTCAGATCGGCTTGTTCACGACCTTGCTGCTCACCGTTTCCACGGTGATCATCGGTCTTATCATCTACACCATGACAATCGACAAGAAAAAGGCGATTGCGACGTTGAAGCTGATCGGGGCGCCCGATCGACGTATCGTCGGGCTCATCGTTGAGCAGGCCCTTGCTATGGGAATAATCAGCTTCGTCGCTGGGGTCGCTTTGATAAATGCCGGTCAGGGCTATTTCCCGCGTCGGGTGCTTCTGGAGCTTACGGACGCGGCGATGCTGTTCGCGGTGGTGCTCGTCGCCTGCCTGGTTGCGAGCGCTCTGGGCGTGCGCACGGCGCTCAGAATCGACCCTGCTTCAGCGCTGGCGGGGTAGCCATGGCTGAGCCGCCTGTCGTCGAAGTCAGAAGGATCAGCAAGCATTTCGGCGAGGGGCCGGCCCGTGTCGACGCGCTTCGTGAGGTTTCGCTCGATGTCTTTCCAGGAACCGTGATCGGTTTGCGTGGGCCCAGCGGATCGGGCAAGAGTACGTTGCTCAATGTCGTCGGCTGCATTCTCGAACCGAACTCCGGAACCATGCGGCTCAACGGCGAATTGGTTTATGACGGCAAATGGCTGCGCGCCGATCTGCGGGGTTTGCGGCTGGAGAAGATCGGCTTCATTTTCCAATCCCACAATCTGCTGCCGTTTCTAAACGCCTGGGAGAATATCGCGGTCGCTCGCATACTGGCGGGCGCCGGCGCGGCACAAGCCAAGGGTCGCGCCCTCGAACTTCTCACCTATTTGGGCATCGAACGCCGCCAAGACGCCATGCCGGGTGAGCTTTCAGGTGGGGAGGCGCAGCGAGTTGCAATTGCCCGCGCGCTCGCCAACGATCCGCGCATCATTTTGGCAGATGAGCCAACCGCAGCGCTCGATTCGCCGCGCGCGGCGGCCGTCATGGACCTGTTGAGAAAGGTGGCCACGGAGCGCCGCACCGCAGTGATCGTCGTCACGCATGATGAGAAAATATTCGATCGGTTCGATCATATTTATTCGTTGCGAGACGGAGCACTTGAGCCCACTCGCGCCAGCGCCGCGTAACCCATGACCCAATCCGATCAGGAGCCTTGATCACACGCGGGCCTCGGCTCCACCCCTTGGGTTTTGCACGAATCAAGAGATAGCGGCACGCCGTTGTTTTTCTTGAGCGGAAAGATGATTTGCGTGAGTACTTTGACCTGTAAAGTTTGTTGGTAAGAGATTAGAGGCGGAGAAAATCCATAATTGGAATTTGCGAGCGACCGCGTCTGGCGCAAAGTGCGTCAGTCGTTGTGTCTCTGAATACAAGGCCTTCCCCGGAGCCCCTTATTGCGGCTCAAGCGCGCCCCGCAAATCCGCCAATTGCATCGATCAGAAAGCGGCTCGTCCAAGTGCCGCGCTGCTTGCGCTGAAGTTTACATTACAAGGCCGGCGTACTGAAAAATTGCAGTCGGGCCGCGTGGGTATGCTGAGCAGTACATCGACCACCCAGCAAGATGCCAGAAGAAATACTGAGAGAAAGGCGATAGCCGCCAAGTTTGCTCTCATGCGTTCGCGATAATCATCCTCGCCGAGTTCTCTCCTTCTAGGAAACTTGATTACGTTGTTTGCCATGATGGATCTGACATCGAACAGTCAATAAGACTGACTGAATTCTGCGGTGCTGCAATTTGCACAACCCGTTAGTAACAATAGTCGGATAACTCTGCCACCGACAAATGTGGTAACTAGCCTCGCTAAATGATTTGGCCACTTCCCCAGGAGAGGCGCAATGGCACGAATCCTTCTTATCTTAGCAGGAGCGCTGCTTACGGTTGGGCTGTTCTTAGTTGAAGAAAAATTCGATTCCGAATCTGGCGGTCTTACCTCGCGGTTCAAGGCGTCAAGACAGATTAGGCTAGCTGCTGACCCGTCATTGAAACACGAATCCGAAGAGAGCCCCTACATGAGGAACGAGCGCTAGCCATTTTGCAGCGCCCGCCCGTTAGGCCGGGGATACGGCCCGCTTAGCGAAGTATCTCACTTGACGGTATTGTAAGCGTTGCTCGGCGATTTCTTTTGCACTCAATTCACGCTCGGCCTTAACGCGCCGCAAATTGATTTTCGGTCCGATATTCCGGCGCAACGCGTCCACGGCGGACTGCCTGGTGGGATGCCCTACATAGAAAAAAAGGAATTCGACAAACTCACCATTCTGAAATCGGTGGCCAATGCTCACGACCCAAGCTCTTCTCGCCAGTTCCGTCATCTTAAAACGTCTGCTAGTCCCATTTCAAAGCAAATCCGGCCGGACATCGCGCGGTCTCTCGGCATCATTCTGATTCGCGCTCTATCCCAATGTACCGGGGACGACTGGCCAAGCCATGTCAGGTTTTTACGCAACTATACAGGGTCGTTACCGGTGGGCCTGGCCCATTTGTCGTGACGATCCGAGAGCGCAAGGAAGTCAAGGAAGCGATACGCACGAAGCTCGTGCTCGAAGTCGCCAGTTTCTTCCCGGAGCAGAAAACGTTGCTCGCAACCGAGAAGCGAGGGCCGGTCAGTTGCATGATCGGTGACAACGTCTTCCGAGATCGATGGAGCCACTGAAGGGCGCCAGACCGTTTCATGTTAGAATGGGATTTTCCGGCGTGCTTGTTATCGAAGGATCCAAGCTGGAGGACGCCGCTACTTCCTCTTTCTAACTTGAGGATCTATCCGGGCAATGAAACGCGCACCGCTCCATAGCTCAACGGATGTGTCGTCCACCAATTGTTTGGCCCACACAATTGCATCAACGTCGTTTGCGGACATAAAACTCCGCTGCCGACCCCACTTAGCAGCGTCGTCGACATATACGACGCGATAGTTGATCATTCGACGTTGCTTGCAACGAGGGGCCGGATGGGCCAACGAAGGCGCTGCGCGTATATCATCGCTAGACGACTTCGCCACACCGGTCCCGGACTGCGATGTCCGTTGGACGCGAACTCTGGTGGAGAAAGCGTGATGCGCAACCGATCACCCGTATTAAGCTTGATACCGCGCTGATCAATTAAATTCGCAATGCCCCGGGACGCTCTTTGAGTCCAATCTCACTAGCGTCCGCGCAGCTTTCTCGGTTCGTTGCGAGCCGCAAAAATGAATTCACCTCCCTCGATTGCTGGAGGGCCAGGGCTTAGCCGTTCCCAACGACTATGCGGCATAAGTGCCGCTGCCGCACGTCAGGATTTACCTGAACTCAACCCGCGCCACGGCTTGGCAGACGAATGTCAGGCTGGTCCGATTGCGGAATGCGATGTAAAGGAGGCCATGGCATTTGTTGGTCTTGGCCGCAAAGAAGGTATGCGCGCAACCGTGATCGCGGAATTGGGAAGCACGCTTTACTCAGGCCCTGGCCGGCCGAGGGAAGGCGTCTGGCTTTTCGCGGCGCTCGTTCTCACAGCCGCCATCCCGGTACTTCTTCTCGGGGGATGGATGGCCTATATCACTGCCGATCAGGAAAGAAGCTACGCCCGCAAGGCTGCTACCGAGGCGCTCACCCAGGTGGCGCATCGGATCGAAGGCGAGATCTCCCACGAATTGCAGGTAGCTGAGGCACTTGCGAGTTCGGCCGCGCTCGATCAGGGGAACCTGCGGGATTTCTATATCGAGGCAACCCGGATCGTGGCTGCTCGCCCCTTGTGGGAAACGGCGGCGTTGACGAAACCGGATCAGGAGCAGGTCCTGAATGTGCTGCGGCCGCTGGGCGCCCCCCTTGGACCGGTCAAGGATATCGAAAGCTTCAATGCCGTCGTGCGTACACAGAAGCCGGTGCTCGGCGGGCTTGGTCCCTACCAGGCTGTCATTGGCAAGCAGCTCGTGTCTCTGCGCGTCCCTGTGATCAGGAATGATGAACTCCGCTACGTCCTGACGATAGGGCTGTTGCCCGACCAGATAGGAATGATCCTTAGCCAGGCCGGATTGCCGGACGGATGGGTCGGCACCGTCATCGACGCCCGGGAAAAAATCGTCGCGCGCACACCTGATAATAATGTTTCCCGTACAGGCGCGACGACACCTGCCGTACAGGAAGCCATGGCACGAAGCGGCTCGAACTCACCACGAACGCAGACACGTGAAGGCGTTGACGTCGAGACTGTCCACCGTGCGCTTGCCGGCACCGACGGCTGGTCGGTCCATGTCGGTGTGCCCGTGTCGGAGCTAAATGCGCCCGTCTCCCGCTCGCTTCGACTGTTGTTCGGTGGTACGGCAGCGAGCGTTGGGCTCGCCATCGCTCTCGGTCTGGTGATCGGCCGCGAAATTGCCCAGCGGCGTCGCTTGGAAGCGCTGCAGTCTGCGGCGGCGCTTCTGGACAGCGAGAAGCGCGGGGCGCTCGCGATCGATGCGGCGGAACTTGGAACGTGGCGGTGGGATCTAGCCACAAACGAATTCAGCGGTTGTAACCGCTTCTGCACGCTTTTGGGAATGCCAGGCGGGCGATCAGGGGAAACCAGATGGTCGGCCGACCGGATTTTTGCGGTTGTTGAACCACCGCACCACACCGCTCTGACCTCTTTTGCCACCGAGTGCCTCGAGAGCGGCAAACTAAGCAGCGTCGAGTTTCCGGTTCGTTCGGAAAATCGCGGTGAATACTGGTTGCGTGCGGCCGGAAGGGCTGAAGGGCAGCCCAACCGGCGTCATGTCATTCACGGCGTATTGTTCGATATCGATATTCTCAAGCGCTCAGAAACTGAACGGTCTCACTTACTCAGGCGGCTGGCTTCAGCTCAGGAAGAGGAGCAGCGCCGGATTTCGCGGGAACTTCACGACCAGATAGGTCAGACGGTGACGGGGCTCTCCCTCGGCCTCAAAGCACTAGAGCAGGGATTGGCTAAAGGCAGCAACGAGGAGTCAGCGACAGCGCAGGTCCGATGGCTGGAACAGCTTGCAGCGCAGATTGGCCGGGACATTCATCGAACGGCGTCGGACTTGCGGCCGACGGCCATTGATGACCTCGGCGCCTTCAAGGCAATTCAAGCCTATGTCGCGGAATGGCAGGATCGCTACGGAATCCGTGTCGACATCCAGACCTTCGGGCGCGACAACTCGCTGCCTCCCGATGTTGCTGCCGTACTGTACCGGCTGGTTCAAGAGGGTCTGACAAACGTCCTCAAGCACGCCAGCGCTGGCAAGATTAGCCTTGTCCTTGAGAGGAAATTTGCAGCTCTGGCGCTGGTTCTGGAAGACGACGGGATTGGTTTTGATCCCGAGGCAGTCGGCAGGATTGCGTCCAGCGGCGCTCGGACGTCGGGATTGGGTCTCTCCGGCATGAAGGAGAGGGTTGCCCTTCTCGGCGGCACGATCGCCATCGAATCAGCGCCGGGAAACGGGAGTACGATTTTTGTTCAAATTCCACTGGAGGCGTCGGAGACCATCCAATGACCCCCGATCGCATTGCGCTTGTAGACGACCACCCCGTCGTCCTCGCTGGCATCCGTGCGCTTCTGCGAGACGTGCCCGATGTCGAACTCGTGGGCGAAGCCAACACGGGGGCGGCGGGCCTGAAGATCATTTGTGATTGCTCGCCAGATATCGCGGTGATCGATCTGTCGCTGCCCGATATCAGCGGGATGGAGCTTGCCCGGGAAGTGAGCAAGCGGTGTCCCGACGTCAAGATCATTGCGCTGACCGTCCATGAAGATCGGGCCTATGTCCATCCGGTGCTCGAGGCTGGAGCAAGGGGATACTTGCTAAAACGATCGGCGGGTGACGAATTGCTTCGCGCCATCCGGGCCGTGAACCAGGGAGACCTGTATCTGGATTCCGCGATAGCCGAAAAGGCGGCAACGAACGCGCCCGAACTGGCCTTGCCCGAAGGAGGCGACGGTGGCGAACTCAGCCGGCGGGAAGAGGATGTTATCAAGCTCGTGGCTCAGGGCTTCAGCAACAAGCAGATCGCAGGACAGATCAAGGTGAGCGTCAAAAGCGTCGAGACCTACAAGGCACGAGCGTCGGAAAAAAAAGGACTTCATAGCCGAGCGGACATCGTCCGCTATGGCATCAAAAGGGGCTGGCTTGCCGCGCCGAACTGACACGACGGCAAGCAACTTCACTTTGCGCTAACGGCTATCGGGATCTGGCCTATTTGGCGGCACCGGAGCGCGGAGCGACCTGCAGATCGCTCATAGGTACACAGCTCTTTTTGCGCCGCTGATGGCGAAGCGCGCCTTGCACCTTCAAAACCTTGCCCGACGAACAAGAACCATCGTTGACGTAAATCGTGGCGTTCGGATCCATCATGGGTGGCTCATACGCGTATAGCTTCTGGGCAAAGGATGGCTGTGCCATGAACATGGCCAACAGAAGCACCCGTAGGCTCCCCACCACGCGCAGGACGACAGTGACTGACATACGTTCGCGGCCTCGATCCAGCTTGGTCACGCCCACTTCATCGATCCCTTGGCCGCCCACGCAACCGGGCCGTTGGGCAAGAGCCGCGCGATTTTCCATGGATGACGTCGGTCACCGGGATGAGATGACGAGCGTATGCTTGCTTCAGCCTGCCAATCATTTCGACGGTTCCTTCAGACGCGTTCAAGCCGAAGGCATCGTCGTTGCGGACCAGCAAACCTTTGGCGCAAAGGCCCTCGAGGGCTTTTGCCGTTTCGGCTTCGCCGGCATAGATGCGTGTTGCGACCTTTGAGACGCTCCAACACTTTTCTTGATTCGACCAGATCAGGAGCAACGCTTCAATCTGGGCTACCGTAGCGATATTCTTCAGTATGAAGTCCCTTATGTCGCGAGGGACGCATTGCTGTGTCATGCTGTCGATTGATGTTGCGGTTTCTGTCGATCAGGTGAATTTGGCTTGCTGCGGACATTTCTCAGCCGGTGCGATACTCTGACGTACCCTGGGCCCCGCAATCTCTTCCGGCCCGGCGAGTTGTTCTACGGACAACATTGCTTGCGCTGCCCTTTCATACTCGTCAACTAAAGCTTGTAGTTTCGTCGCAAATTTCGGGTGGGCGGCGCCGATCGCCAAGCGCTTGAAGAACAACGCCCGATCATAAAGTTGCCGGTACTGCAGGTTTGATTTGCCGTCCTTTTTCTGGTCCACCGCGTCCCCCTTCGGAATTATCGACCTCGCTCCTCATCCTAAAGCCCAATCCCGTCCCGGCGCGTCAGGAAAAACCTTTCATTGTTGATGCCAACACCGGGGCACTGGTCACCCGGGTCGCGCCCGGTGCAACCCGCGCGCCGCGCGTGTTCGATTTCAGACGAGCTGATCGATTTAGCCGGCCGCCCAGCCGTTTGAGGCAGCGGTGCTTCCATCGCACGCACCAAGCAAAACCCGATCACGGACCGCGTCACCCTTTGAAAGTTTCTGGCACGCCGACGTTGGGATTCGAGCTTCAATTATCGTTCGCTCTCGTCAGCTCCTGCGAAAATAGCCACAAGAAGCACGAACGCGAGAGCGACAGCCGATATCAGAGCGTTGAGGCTCAATACGGAGGCGGGCACTCCCAGCCCATGGTGAACAAGCAGCAACGTCAACAGCGCGGTCCCGCAGGCACTCCCGATGAAGATAGTGACCACAATCGCCCAGTTCACGATCCTCACCATCGGCTCACTGGTCAGCGCTCCTTGCTCGTGAGCATTTCGACCGCGAGCAGGCCCGCCATAAGGGCTGCGCTCATTAACGCCTGCTCGCGAAGCACGGATCGAGGAAAGCCGAGAACGGTGTGTGTCAAGTGGGCCGTCACGTACGCTACGGTTGCCGCACTGCCCAAGGCGAGAGCAGATATGATTATGACGTGGAAGAACGGTTTCACGAGTATGCACCTCGCCGCGCAACGGGGTCATACTAAAATTGGCGCCGCAATTGCGAATGTCAGGAAAAGCCCGTCAAGGACGAGTGGCGAACCTCCGCGGCGTGCAGGCGGCCAATCGCCCGAGCAAGGTCGTTAGCGAAGAAACGTACGACATCGCAATCTTGCACCCGCGACGAGTTAACGAGGTTTCGGCAAAAGTTTCTGCGCCGATTCGCGATGATAAGGTCTGCAGCGTGTCGCAAGTTAATAAGCGCTTAGAAACAGTGAAAATCGTTTTCAAGTTCGGGTAGGGATGGTCGACAGGGAAGTCGGGTCGAGGCATGCCTGGTGTAAGGAAATTCCTGACAAGCCTTTGCTTGCGTTCCTGCCACCATGGGTGCTGGCAAGACATTGTGCGGCATCACTCACGTAGATGACGTTCGAATATGCGATTAATCGTTGCGCCCAAGCGCCGCATTTCGAAGTTTGATATTCCAGGCGCGTCCGGAGCTGGGCAAAATTCCGAGTTAAAAGAGAGCCGTCAGTGCTCTCAACCATAAACACGCACACATCACCAAACGAGGTAGCGTCATGCAAGGATACCACAGGGGAGTCGTTGCTATTTCGGCCGCACTTGTATTGCTCGCGGCGGCCAGCACCGAAGCGTCAGCACAAAAAAAGTACGATACCGGTGCAAGTGATACCGAGATCAAGATAGGCAATATCATGCCTTACAGTGGACCCGCATCCGCATACGGCATCATCGGGAAGACCGAGCAGGCGTACTTCAACAAGATCAACGCGGCTGGCGGTGTCAACGGCCGCAAAATCAACTTCATTTCCTACGACGACGCTTATAGTCCGCCAAAGACCGTCGAACAGGCGCGCAAGCTGGTTGAAAGCGACGAGGTCCTTCTCATCTTTAATTCGCTCGGGACGCCTTCGAATTCGGCAATCCATAAGTACATGAATGCCAAGCGAGTTCCGCAGCTATTCGTTGCGACCGGCGCGACCAAGTGGAACGATCCGAAGAATTTCCCGTGGACCATGGGGTGGCAGCCCAACTATCAGAGCGAAGCGCGGATATACGCGAAGTATATCCTGCGCGAGAAGCCGGATGCGAAGATTGCTGTGCTGTTTCAGAACGACGACTATGGAAAGGACTACCTGAAGGGTCTGAAAGACGGCCTCGGCGCGAGGGCGGCCTCCATGATCGTTGCTGAGGAGAGCTATGAGACGTCCGAGCCGACGGTCGACAATCATATCGTAAAGCTTCGTTCCAGCGGCGCGGATGTGTTTTTCAACATTACCACGCCAAAATTCGCCGCGCAGGCCATTAAGAAGATATCGGAGACAGGCTGGAAGCCACTTCACCTTCTCAATAACGTCAGCGCTTCGATCGGGAGCGTGATGAAGCCAGCCGGTTTCGACCACGGACAGGGCATTATCTCGGCCGCATATCTCAAAGATGCTCTCGATCCGCAATGGAAAGACGACGCGGAAATGAAGGCCTACTACGCGTTTCTCGAGAAGGACTTTCCTGAGGGTAACCGTGCCGACGGGTCCGTTACGGTCGGTTACAATGTCGCGCGTACCCTTGTGGAAGTTCTAAGGAAATGCGGCGACAACCTGACAAGGGAAAACGTTATGAAGCAAGCCGCCAGTCTTCAGAATTTTTCGTCGGGAACGCTGTTACCAGGCATCACAATTAACACCAACGCCGACGATTTCGCACCCATTCAGAAAGTCCAATTAATGAAATTCAAGGGCGAGCGCTGGGAATTATTCGGCGAGGTCATGGATAGCGAGGTCGGCGGGTGTGGCATCGCTCGGTGGCTTGCTCCCCTGGACCCCGTTGACCCAGTCCTTTGGTAGTCAGTATCAAATGCTTCGAACTGGACGGATAGCAGGCCGCACCAGGGCCCGTTCACGATCACTATGGCTCACACTCATCCCAAGCGGATATCGTGGCAGAACGAAGCCATAATAGTTCCTTATCGCCTCGGAGCGACACCCGTTCAGATTTGGTGTGGTGGACGAATCTGCGGGGCCGCATACGGCTTCAGAAGCGCTTCGAACGACAGGGCGGCCTTGAGCAGCCTGCGGTCGTGGCCCCGACCTGAAATGATCTGGAGCCCAAATGGAAGTCCACTCCGATCGATCCCGCACGGGATCGAGATCGCGGGAAGCCGTGCATGGTTGACGAACGGCGTGAATACTGCGTGCGCTCGCGGACTTGCAGGCATACCACCAATTCTCGTCGGACCAAGCTGGGTAAGCCCCCAGGCAACGCAGGGGACAGTAGGGGTCAGCAGGAGATCAACGTCGCAGAGAAACGCAGCAAAGGCACGGGCAACCGCGTTACTGGAATTCAGGGAAGCGGCGACCTCCGCCCCACTCCAGGTGAGGCCCATCTCAATCTGCCTGGCGATATCGACATCGAAGACGGTCGGATCGCGACGGAAATCGTTGCCATAGAGGGCGGCAAGGCCGGCCTGCTGGAGCGGCATGAGGCATTCTTCGGTAGCGCCGGGTGGCCAGACAGGGTCGCGATGCGCGATCTGCAAACCCGCCCTGGACAGGCGCTCAACCGCCGAAGCGAGCCCATTGGCGACGACCTCATCCACCGCGACGTCAAGGCCGAGACGCGGCGAGTAGACAATGCGCAACGCGTCAAGTTCATCCGACACGTTCGATATGGTCGCTGAATCCGGATCACGGGGATCCGGGCCAACCATGCTGTCGAATGCAAGCGCGACGTCCGCAACATTGGTGGCGATTGGTGCAATGACCGAGAGAGCAAAAAACGGCTCGGCGAAGCCCGGTCCATACGGAATTGCCCCATAAGATGGCTTGAATCCGACGACACCCACATGGGCCGCCGGCCGCCGCCCCGACCCCCCAGCGTCGGTGCCGATGGCAAGTGGAACAAGGCCCGCAGCGACGGCGGTCGCCGGCCCGCCTGATGAGCCGCCCGGGGTCAGCTTCGGGTCAAGAGGATGGCGCGTCGGACCGAACAGGGGCGATGTCGTGACGCCCTTGCACGCAAACTCCGAGGTGGCGCCGACGCCAACGACCACGGCGCCGGCATGGCGCAGACGTTCGATCGCGATGGCGTCCCGTCGAGCGACAAAGTCTGCAAATAGTCGTGACCCCTGGGTGATGCGCCAGCCTTCGACCCAGATGTTGTCCTTGATCACAACGGGGACGCCGGCCAGCGGCATCGGCTCGCCGGCGCGCAGGCGGCGGTCGATTGCAGCAGCTTCGCGGAGCGTACGTTCCGGGTCGGACGTGACGACGGCGTTCAGCGCGCGGGCAGCGTCAATCCTGTTGAGGGCTGCGCCGGCCACGTCGACGGCCGTCGCGCGACCCGCAGTGACATCAACTGCGATCTCGGCTGCCGTGAGAGTCCGCTGTGTCATTGACTGCTCCAGAGCAGCGCCGATGTGCCGACGAGCGCAAGACAAGCGAGAGCAATGAAGGCGGCGCCGAGGCCAAGATAAGCATCTATCACTTAGACAAGCGCCGGGGCGACCAGCAAGCCCCCATAGGACGCGGTCAGCACGGCGCCTGTGGTCTCGCCGATCCTGTCCGGCGGCGCGAGACGAGCGATTTCGGCAAGGAAAACCCCGTTCCAGCCACTGGCGGTCAGGCCGAACAAGGCAGTGATCGCGAACTGCAACGGTCGACCAAGTGATGCTCCAAAGCCGCCCAGGACCGCTGCGCACAGCGCCATCCCAAGCCCGATGACCACGAGCACCAAGCGCGATGCGCCGAGCCGCATGGCGACGTAGCCCCAGCCAAGCCGCCCGGCGAGACCGCCCGCCTGAGCGAATGCGAGCGCCATGCCGGCCTCGACGTGACTGAGGCCAAGCTCGCGCGTCCCGAATATGACGAAGCAGGTGTTGAGCGTCAGCTGCATCGCGCTGAAAGGCATCGATGCCAGCGCGAGCGCGGCGATCCTGCGGTCCCCGCCGGCAAGTGCCAGCCGTGCGCGGAAACCAAGCTCGGGAGGGATCGTCGCCAGGCCGGAATAGACCGGCCGCAACTTTTCAAACAGAACAATGCCGCCTAGCGCGCAGATCCCGACCGCGGCATAGCACCACTGCGGTGTGAGCGAGATCGCGATCGTGGGCAGGACGAGCGAGCCAAGCACGGCGCCGATCTGGTTGCCGGTCTGGCGAATGGAGAAAACAAACGGACGCTGTGCATTGGTGGCGAGACGCCCGAGCAGGGCTGCGCTGGCCGGCGTTTCCGGACCAAAGGCGAGGCCGAGGCAAAGACCGGCCGCGAGCAGGGCTACGCTCGTTCCGAGGGACGCAAAGGCCATGCTGATGAGCACGGCCGCCGCGCACAGGCTCGCAACCCGCAGCGAGCCGAGCCGCGCAATCATGCTTCCGCCCCAGAACGAAGCGGCCATGCCCACGGCGAAGACGGCCGACGAAAACATCGACAACTGCCAGAGCTCGATATTCGCACGCGGCGCGACGACCCCAGGCGCAAACAGCGCCAGCGCCACCAGCGCCTGGAGCCAGGTCATGGCGCCCAAGGCGGGGATCAGCGCCGGCGCTGGCTTCGTGGCTACGTTTGCGTCTATCATGACTGCAGGTGCAGCACAGGAGCAGCAGAGTGGCGGGCGGCATATCCATTCACGCGGTCGATGTTGCAGCCGGACGTCCCGCTACAGGACTGCATGTCGAAATCTGGCGGATTGAACCCGAGCGCAAACGCCTCGCCGAGGGATACCTCGGCGCAACTGGCACGCTCGACCACCCGATCGTACAGGGTGACGGCATTCAACCTGGTGTCTACGAGGTGCTGTTTCATCTTGGCGATTTCTTTGCGGACGGAAACGGGTTCCTCACGGTGATCCCGTTCCGGTTCAGGATCAATGATATCGACGAACATTTCCACCTGCCGCTGAAATTCACGCGCTGGGGTTATTCCCTGTTCCGCGGCGCTTGAGGAAACCGTTAGCTGGTCAGGCGCCGCGACAACCCTGTCACACGCTCCATGACGGCCACCAGCGCCACGGTCGCGATGATCAGAACGCCCGATAGCGCCGCGATCGTCACGTCCAGCTTGCCCTCCAAATCCTGCCACATGCGGATCGGAAGCATGTCGGTTGCGGACTCGCGGAGGAATAGCGATACCGGAACGTTGTCGAACGACGACATGAAGGCGATGAAGGCACCGGCGATGATCCCCGGCCTGATCAGGGGCAGTACGATCCGCCGGAACGTGTAGATGCGGCTTGCGCCGAGGATAGCCGAACTTTCCAGCAGCGTCGGTTCAAGCTGCGCGAGGGCCGCGACCGTGTTGCGAACGACATAGGGAACGCAGACCACGGTATGACCGATGATGAGCGTCAACAGCGACACCGGCAGGCCAACCAGCGAAAACAGCATCAGCGCAGCCAGGCCGAAGGCCAAGGCCGGAAGCACCAGGGGCGACATGAAGAGGGAATCGAGCAGCCGCGCCGACAGCGTAGGCGACCTCGCAATGGCCAGTGCGGCCGCAACGCCCAGGAAAATGGACAGACCCGTTGACCAAAGGGCGACGAGCAGGCTGTTGCGGGCCGCGAAGTGGAGCTGCCACGCATCCCACAGTTCGGCGTACCAACGCATCGAATAGCCAGGCGGCGGAAATTTGAGCGAGAAGCCGCTGGTGAAGGAAACGATCAGGACGACCAGTGACGGGGCGATGATCAGGATCAGTGCGATGAGCGCAATGGCGGTCATCACAACTTCAAAGCTCACGGCCTCCCATGTGCGCTTGCGGCTGCTCATCATGCACCCCCATATCCGCGCGACAGACGGCCCAGCGCGGTGAAGACGGAAACGACGGCGAGCACGGCCAGCAGGAATATGATCGAGATCGCCGCGGCGAAGGGCCAGTTCTGCAGCGCGGATGCTTGTTGATAGAGATACATCGGCATGAACAGCATCTGGCCGCCGCCGATCAGCGATTGCGTGATGAAGGCCGTGATCGCGGCGGCGTAGGTAAGCGTGCAGCCGGCAATGATGCCAGGCAGGGACAATGGCAGTACGATCCTCCAGAGCGTGCGCCAGCTCCCGGCGCCGAGCGAGCAAGACGCGTCCTCAAGATTGGAATCGATCCGGCCAAGTGCGGTGATGAGAGGAAGCACCATGAGTGGCATCTGCACCTGTGCCAGGGCGATGACCACACCGAACTGGGTATAGAGCAGCCTCAACGGCGTATCGATCATGCCGAGTGACTGCAGCGTTGCATTGATAATGCCCTGACGACCAAGAATCACGATCCAGGCGAATGTGCGCACCACAACGCTGGTGAGCAGCGGGAGGAGAACAATCAGGATGATGACGGTCTGAAGCCGGGGTCCAACCCGCTGGTAGAGCCATGCGATGGGGAAGCCGAGCAACAGGCAGACGGCGGTGACCGCGGCGCCGAGCAGAAGTGTCGAGCCGAGAACGCTAAGACTGAATGGATCGGTGAGGAATTGCAGATACTGGCCGATGCCCCAGTGCAGCCCGGCCGTGTCGTTGTGCAACGACAGCCAGAACAATTGCAGCAGCGGCGCCACGAAAAAGGCCAGGAAGAACAGCGCCAGCGGCGCTGCCAATCCAGTCCCGTAGGACGTCACATCGCGTGCGGCCGGTGCTGCACCCATGGCTGCGGTCTTACAACTTGATTTCGCGGTTGAAGCGCTCGATCCAGGCTGCGCGTTGCTCGTTGATCTTCTTCCAGTCCTGGAAGACGAATTTTTGCGTCAGCTCGGCTGTATCCTTGGCGAGGATGCGCGCGATCTCGCCGCCCATTGTGACCTTGGAATTGGTCGGAACGATCAGATACGGCGATTTCATCAGCGTGGTCTGCACCTCCGGCGTCAACGCAGCCTCGATCAGCTTGAAAGCGAGGTCCCGGTTCGGGGAGTTCTTGACAATGTGAATGGTGGTCTTGAAGGCGATCGCGCCTTCCTTGGGAGCAACGAATTCCACCGGAACGCCACGGGCCTTGAGGATCTGGATGGCGTTGAAGTTACCCGGAGAAATATCGATCTGACCCTGCTGGAACAACGTTGCGAGCGCGCCGGGGTTGGCCGCGACGGCCGCAAGGTTCGGCTTCAGCTCCTCAAGCGCCTTGAAGCCCGGATCGACATTGGCTTCCGAACCGCCGCGCATCTTGGCGATTTCGACCAGCCAGCCGGTGCCGAGCGTCGAGTTGAGATTGGTAATGCCGACGCGACCCTTGAACTCGGGCTTCCAGAGATCTGCCCATGACGTCGGCGGCGTCTTCACGGTATCCGGATTGTAAGTGAGGCCGACCACCTGGAAGAACGGCGCGGGGCCCATCGGCTCCTGCGCCTCGGTGATCAGATCCTTGTAGTAGGCGCTTTTCTCGACCGGGTAGGGCTCAACCAGATCCTGCCCGATCGCAACGAGGGCGGGGCCCGGATCGTGCAGCATGACGTCGATCGGTGGGTTGGCCTTTGCCGCGTTCACCTTTGCGATCTGGTCGACGGAGAGCATCGGATCGAGCACGATCGCAGCGTCCGCATTCGCTTTGCGAAAAGCGGGAACGAGCACGGCCTTGTGCGCTTCCTCCCAGCTTCCAGTGAACGTGGCGAACACCAGAGGACGTGCCTGGGCGAAACTCAATCCGGGGAACGCCTTCATGGCTCCGAATGTCAGCGCGGTTGTCAGCAGGCTTCGGCGGTTGATCATCATGTTGAGCTCCATAAATACGAGTTGTGATGCCTAGAGCGTTGCAGGAAAAGCGTTGGCGAGTGCGGGCGCAAGCGGTGCGAGACGAACGGCAGCGCCGCTTTCCAGCGTACGAGTCTCGCCGAAACGTGCCTGAGATACCTTCACGCCGGTGCCGTCAGCTGTCGTTACCTCGTGAACCACCGTCGCGCCGAGCGGCAGCGACATGCCGATCACGCCCGCAAATCCCGCATCATCATTGACGAACTGCAGGTGCTCGGGCCGGATGCAGACGGTTACCCGACCTCCCTCGGTGAGCGAGCCGGTCGCTGGCCTTGCAATGATCTCGGACCCGGCATCAAGACGAACCTTGGCTCCGGTGCGATCGGAAGACATCACGGTGCCAGGCATGCGGTTGGTTGAGCCGACGAACGTGTTCACGAACAGGGTCTGCGGCCGGTCATAGACGTCGGATGGCGTGCCGAACTGCTCGAGCTTGCCATGGCTCAGCACTGCAACGCGGTCGGCCATCGAAAGGGCTTCCTCCTGGTCGTGGGTCACGATCAGCGTGGTGATGCCCGAGACGCGCTGCAGCCGCTTGACTTCGATCTGCATGTCGAGACGAAGGTTTTTGTCGAGCGCGGCGAACGGCTCGTCGAGCAGCAGGATCGACGGCTTGATCGCGAGTGCGCGGGCAAGGGCCACGCGCTGCTGCTGGCCTCCGGAGAGCTGGCGCGGCAGGCGGTCGGCCATCGTGGGTAGTTGGACGAGTTCAAGCAACCGCTGCGCCTCGCGTTGCCGCGTTGCCTTGTCGACGCCCCGCGCGGCAAGCCCGTAACCCACGTTTTCGCTGATAGAAAGATGGGGGAATAGCGCATAGTTCTGAAAAACAATGCCGACTGCGCGCCGGTTCGGCGGCAGCGGGTCGACGATATCATCGCCGATGATGATCCGGCCTTGGGTCTGCGCAATAAAACCGGCAATGATCCGGAGCAACGTCGTCTTGCCGCAGCCGGACGGGCCAAGCAAGGCGATGATCTCTCCCCCCTTGACGTCGAGGTTGATGTTTTCGACGGCGAGCGCGCCATTCGGAAAGCGATGTGTCACCGCATCGACGACAAGCGAACGGCCGCCCTGGGTATCAGCCATGATCGTGCCTCCCATTCTTCCAGAGGACAAAGCAAGACTTGTGCCTCGCGCATTCGCCTTTCTGCGCAAATTCAGGCATTGTGGTCCGATGACATCGAACCCGGATGTTTGCAGCATGACTGCGACGGCTCTTGCCGGCACACTCGCCCGGCGGGACCTTTGGGCATGCGACGTACTCGAAGCGCATCTGGATCGGATTGCGCGGCATGATCCAGGATTGTCGGCGTTTATCACGGTCGATGCGATTGCAGCCCGGCGGGCGGCGGCGGCCTGCGACGCCGCGTCTGAACCGCTCGGTCCGCTGCATGGCGTTCCGATCGCAATCAAGGACCTGACCGATACAGCAGAGATCGTCACGACGTACGGGTCGACGCTTTTCCGCGACCACCGGCCAACCCAGGACGACCTCGTCGTGGAACGTTTGCGGCGCGCCGGCGCCGTGATCATTGGCAAGACCAACACGCCGGAGTTCGGCTTCGGGGCGGTATGCACCAACCGCATGTGCGGTCCCACGCGCAATCCCTTTGATCGCGAATTGACGTCCGGCGGATCGTCCGGTGGCTCCGCGGCCGCCGTCGCTGCCCACATGGTCACTCTGGCCCACGGCACCGACTTCGGTGGCTCGGTGCGCACGCCGGCAAGTTTCTGCGATGTCATGTCGATCCGGCCGACACCCGGCCGCATTCCATCGCCGCGTCGCTCGCTCGGCTGGGACACGCTCGCAACCCACGGCTTTCTTGCCCGGAGCGTCGGCGATCTCGAACTTGCTCTCTCGGCGAGCGCCGGAAGCGATCGCTACGATCCGGTTGCCGTTGCCGACGGCGCCATGCGGCGCTCCGGACGCGCCCGCATAGCCGTCACGCCCGATTTTGGCGTGGCGCGCGTTGCGAGCGAGGTTCGCGCCCGCTTTGACGCGGCATGCCGGGCGCTCGCGGTGGTGGCAGATGTCGAGCATGCTTCGCCCGATTGCGGCGGTGCGATCGAGACCTTCCGCACCTTGCGCGCTGCGCATGTTGCCGACAGCTATGGCGAATTGCTGAAAACCCGGCGAAACGAACTTACCCCGACGGTCATTTGGAATATCGAGGCCGGCGCCGCACTTTCCGCGCAGGATTATCTGACCGCCGAACGGCGTCGTACCGCGATCTATCGCAGCTTTCGTGACGTCTTTGCATGCGCCGACTTTCTGATAGCCCCGGCCGCTTCGGTTTTTCCGTGGGCCAATGAGATCAGCGATGTGACCGAGATCGACGGCCAATCGCTGGAGACGCCGATCGATTATCTTGCCGTCACCTTCATCGTTTCGCTGGTCGGCTTTCCCGTGCTCACGCTGCCGACACCCGGGGAGCCACACCAACTGCCGTTCGGCATTCAGATCATCGCACCGCCGGGGTGCGAGTCCCGGCTGTTCGCCTTCGGCCGCGTGATTGAGGAGTTGGGTTTTTCTCATCGCCGACCGCCGCTCTGATTTAAGTGTCACGATGCTCGAGCCGGACGGCGAGCACGTCGGCGAGGCCGGTCGTGGGCTTGGCATCGGGCCTGCGGAATGTCCCCGCGGTTGCCTTGCGCAGGCGCAACGCCGAAAGGGCCTCGGCCTGTTTCACGGCCGCGACGACCTGGTCGACAACCGGCACAGGGATTCGATCGGCGACGCGTTCTGCAAGACCCGAGAGCGGTGCACCGGCGAAGATGAGCACGTCGGCGTCGTTTTCCGTGATAGCTCGCATGGCGAGCTCGACGAGCAGATCCTCCTTCTCCGTGCCGACCTCCGACACGGCCCGAAAGGCACTATCGAGCATTCGGATTCCGGCGCACCTCTCCCAAAGTCCATGCGAGCGGACGCATTCTTCAAACCAGGGCCCCAAGGCCCGGGCAAAGGTCACGATCGCAAATCTTCGGCCGGCCATGCAGGCGGTCAGCATGGCGGCCTCGGCCATACCGACCACGGGGATATCGAACAGTTCGCGTGCGGCGAACAGGCCGGGGTCTCCGAATGCTGCGATGATCGCCGCGTCGACCTTGCGATGGTCTTCCGCCAGCATTTCCAGCGCAATCGCGCCGCCGATCTGCGCTTCCGTACGCGTCGAAATGTAGGGAACACCCCGCGGCGCCGTTCGTGGCACGAGGAAGGTGCCCGGCGCGGCGGCGCGCTGCCCAACTCCAAGCATCAGCTCGGTCATGGCAGTGCTGGTGTTGGGGTTGAGCAGGAGCACGTTCATGGTGATGCTGCCGGATTGTTGAGTCTCTGGCTGGCGAATACTTCCAGGAGCGCGGTGCCGGTCCGCTGGACATGCAAGCGCAGCAGCCGTCCGGCCGCTTCGCCATCGCGCGCCTCCAGTGCGGCAAGAATGCCCGCGTGCTCATCGACCGAATCGCTCCAGCGGCGGTCGGCGCCTAACGCAAGGTAACGCGCGCGCTCGGCGCGCGAGATCAGCGTTTCATGGGCTTGCTGCAGCGGCGTGTTGCGCGCCATGCGAACGATCGTGCAGTGGATTTCGCCGTTGATCGAAAAATAGTCTTCGAGCTTGCCGTCCCGGTAGAAGCCTTCCATGCGGGTCTGCAGGGTCCGCAGACGCTGCAGATCGTTGTCGGTGGCGCGTTCGGCGGCGAACTCTGCCGCCAGCCGCTCGATGCCGGCAAGCGCCTCGAACAGCTGCGGAATTCCCTTGACATCCAGGTTCGCGATCCGGGGGCTGCGGTTGGGGCGCAGCTCGATCAATTTCTCGGCCGCAAGTACCTTCATGGCTTCGCGAAGCGGCGTGCGCGATACGCCAAGCGATTTGGAGAGCTGAGTCTCCTGTGTCCGCGATCCCGGCGGGAGTTCGCCTTTGATGATCATCGTACGCATCCGATCCGCCGCGCGCTGAGGCAAGCCCATCCGCTTTAGCTTGAGCGGCTTTCGTGCGCGCTTCACGTCCACTGTTTTTGGCACGCGTCCCTCATCGTCTTCGTGGGATGCTAATCGATAGCGTCGCTTTGTCCTGCCCAAGTTTCTATCTTATCTAGCTGAATTCAAGAGCATATCGAACAAATTGTATGCAGTGTGCAAAATGCTGTTGCGCAAGCGCCAAGGGATGGGAATGATCTCAAGCCAGTCGCTTCAGCAGTGAAGGATGTCGAGCGCATGGGACCGGCGAAAATGGCGAAGCTAAAGCGCCTCGGCATGATCACGCCGTCCTCAAACTCCGTCCTTGAGCCGGTGACAGCCAAGATGATGGCGGATGTTGCGGACGCCACCGCGCATTTTTCGCGGTTCCGTGTCACTGAGATCGGACTTGATGCCGCAGCTCTCAGCCAGTTCGACGCTTCGGTCATGGTCCCGGCCGCCGAGTTGCTGGCCGATGCGAAGGTCGACGCCATCGCCTGGAACGGCACTTCCGCAAGTTGGCTCGGGATCGATCGAGACCACAGCCTTTGCGCGGCGATCACGGAGCGGACCGGTGCGCCGGCTACGACGTCGACATTGGCCTGTCTCGATGCCGTGTCGGCACTCGGCGCAAAGCGCGTCGGCTTCGTCACGCCTTATACCGATGACGTCCAGGCGCGCATCGGTGAGGTCTGGAAGGGGGCGGGGATCGCCTGCCATGCCGAGCGGCATCTCGGGCTGCGCGACAATTTCTCGTTCGGCCAGGTGCCGCCTTCTACCATCGCCGAGATGATCCGTGCGGTGGCCGCCGACGGTGCCGACGCGGTGGTCGTGCTATGTACAAACCTTGATGGCGCGGCAGTGGCCGCCGCGCTCGAAAACGAAACGCGCGTCGCGGTGCTGGATTCGGTTGCAGTTACCTTGTGGCGGACCATGGTTTTGGCTGATGTCGATCCCGGTGTACTGTCGCGTTGGGGTCGGATCTTTCGGGCATCCGATGCAAATTGACGGGAGGCGTTGTCGTGACCCAGCTTGATCTGGCCATTCGTGGCGGAACTATCGTGACGGCAAGCGACGAATTTCGCGCCGACATCGGCATTCGGGACGGCCGCATCGTGAGCATCGCGGATGGCCTGGAGGGAGCCGCCCGCGAGATCGACGCGACCGGCCTGCTCGCGCTGCCGGGCGGGATCGACAGCCATGTTCATATTTCACAGCCGTCCGGGCCTGACGTTGTGATGGCCGACGACTTTGCTTCAGCGACGCGCGCTGCCGCCGCGGGCGGCAACACGATGGTGTTGCCCTTTGCGCTGCAGGAAAAGGGGACGTCGCTGCGAACCTGCGTCGAAAACTACCGCAAGCTCGCCGAAGGCGAGTGCTACATCGACACCGCGTTCCATCTGATTATCTCGGATCCGACCGCGGTCGTGCTTGGCCAGGAGTTGCCCGCGCTGGTCAAGGACGGCTACACGTCGTTCAAGGTCTTCATGACCTACGACGACCTCGTGCTCAGCGACAAGCAACTGCTCGAGGTCTTCGAGGTGGCGCGCCGCGAAGAGGCGCTGGTCATGGTCCATTGCGAGGGCTATGACGCCATCCGCTTCCTCACGGCAAAGCTGGAGCGCGAAGGCCATATCGCGCCCTACTATCACGGGGTGTCCCGGCCCCAAGTCGTCGAGCGTGAGGCGACGCATCGTGCCATCAGCCACGCCGAGGTCATCGGTGTACCCATCATGATCGTCCACGTCTCCGGCCGCGAGGCCATGGAGCAGGTGCGATGGGCCCAGCAGCGCGGCCTGCCGGTGCACGCGGAGACCTGTCCGCAATATATTACTCTGACCGCCGACGACATGAAGGGATTGAACATGGACATGAGCGGCGCGAAGTATGTCTGCTCGCCGCCGCCGCGCGATGTTGAAAGCCAGCAGGCGATCTGGGAGGGCATCACGACGGGTGTGTTCCAGACCTTTTCGTCCGACCACTGTCCGTTTCGCTACGATGATCCAAAAGGCAAGCTGACGCCAAATTCCCGCACCTCGTTCCGCTGGGTGCCGAACGGCATTCCGGGCATTGAGACGCGACTGCCGATCCTGTTCTCGGAGGGCGTGTCGAAGGGCAGGATATCTTTGCAAAAGTTCGTCGAGTTGACCGCGACCAACCATGCGCGGATCTACGGGCTCTACCCGCGCAAGGGCTCGATCGGCGTCGGGTTTGACGCCGACGTCGTGCTCTGGGACCCGAAGCTGAAGAAGCCAATCAGGCAGGCCGACATGCATCATGGCTCGGACTACACGCCGTGGGAAGGATTTGACGTCATCGGCTGGCCAGTCACGACCA
>CADEDX010000035.1 GCA_902826195.1 uncultured Bradyrhizobium sp.
GTTGCGACGATCGGTTGAATCCGCTCTGGATCGCCCGGTCAAGCCGGGCGATGACTACCATATTTGATGCGGCCGGCATCCTCAGCAACCTCGATGCCCTCGTGCCGCAGCAGCCAGCGCTTGCGCTCCAGCCCGCCGCCATACTTGACCAGCGAACCGCTGCTGCCGATCAGACGGTGACAGGGCAGCACCACGCTGATCGGATTCGAGCCGTTGGCGTGGCCCACGGCGCGGACGGCGCGCGGCACTTTGAGTTTTGCGGCCAGCGCGCCGTAGCTCAGCGTGGAGCCGGCGGGGACTTGCGGCAGCGCATGCCAGACCTTTTGCTGGAACGGCGTGCCCGCGACGCGCCATTGGATCTCAGCGAGGCGGTCGAGATCGCCCTTGAAATAGCCGGTCAATGCGGTGCGCAACTCGCGCGGCGCCCGCGCATCGTTCAGCTCCACTGCGCCGTAATGCAGCCGCAACAACTGTTTCATGCGCGGCTCATAATCTTCCCAGTCCAGCGCACGCAGCAGGCCGTCGGCATCGGTAACCAGCAGCGCCGTCCCGATCGGCGTCGGCAGGCGGTCGAGGTTGAAATTCTCCGGCATCGTCATTCCAAAAAATATCGACAGGCGCCCCCGCACTTTTCACGTACGCCATGCTAGCGTCCACCCGAATTCCGCTGCCGGTTGGGGACCGCGAAATGAGTTTCATTGCCAATTTTCTGGTCGCGGTGGTGGCCGCGCTGCATGTCTATTTTCTGATTCTCGAAATGTTTCTCTGGACCAAGCCGCTCGGTTTGAAGACTTTCCGCAACTCGATCGAGAAGGCGACGGAATCGGCGGTGCTCGCGGCCAACCAGGGCCTGTATAACGGCTTCCTGGCCGCGGGCCTCGTCTGGGGTCTGCTTCACCCCAATCTGGCCTTCGCCTTCCAGATCAAGGCGTTCTTCCTGCTCTGCGTGGTCGTGGCCGGCGTCTACGGCGCGGCGACCGTCAGCCGCCGGATTCTCTATGTTCAGGCGGCGCCCGCGGCGGTCGCGCTCGTCCTGCTCTGGCTGGCCTGACGGGCTCACCTTTTCGTCACCGGCTTGTCTTGCCGAATCCGTTCCGCCACACTCCCCGGCAACGATGACGGCCGGCCCTCCGAAGCGATGGGCCGGCACGATCACTGGTCAATACAGCGGAGGAACGACATGAGAAGCGGCATTTTTCATCTGCTTGCGGGCACGGCGGTTGCGATCGCGCTATCGGCGACATCCGCCAGCGCGCAGAAGAAATACGACACCGGCGCCAGCGATACCGAGATCAAGATCGGGCAGACCGTACCGTTCTCCGGCCCGGCGTCGGCCTATGCCGGCATCGGCAAGACCCAGGCCGCCTACTTCAAGATGATCAACGAACAGGGCGGCATCAACGGCCGCAAGCTCAACCTGATCCAGTATGACGACGCCTATTCACCGCCGAAGGCGGTCGAGCAGGTCCGCAAGCTGGTCGAGAGCGACGAGGTGTTGTTCACCTTCCAGATCATCGGCACGCCGTCGAACGCCGCCGTGCAAAAGTATCTCAACGGCAAGAAGGTGCCGCAGCTGCTCGCCGCGACCGGCGCCTCGAAATTCACGGATCCGAAGAATTTTCCGTGGACCATGGGCTTCAATCCCAACTACCAGTCGGAGGGCCGAATCTACGGAAAATACATTCTGCAAAATCATCCCAACGCCAAGATCGGCATTCTCTACCAGAACGACGATCTCGGCCGCGATTATATCTCCGGCCTGAAGGAAGCGCTGGGCGGCAAAGGCGCGTCGATGATCGTCGCCGAGGCCTCTTATGAGCTGACCGATCCGACCATCGACTCGCAGATCGTCAAGCTGAAGGCCGCCGGCGCCGACCTGCTCTATAACGCCTCGACGCCGAAATTCGCCGCGCAGGCGATCAAGAAGGTCGCCGATCTCGGCTGGAAGCCGGTTCACATCCTCGACATCAATGCGAGCCCGGTGTCGGCGACGCTGAAGCCCGCCGGCCTCGATATTTCCAAGGACATCATCTCGACCAATTACGGCAAGGATCCCGGCGATCCGCAGTGGAAGGACGATCCCGGCATAAAGGCCTATTTCGCCTTCATTGACAAATATTATCCGGAAGGCGACAAGCTCAACACCGTCAACACCTACGGCTATTCGACCGCGGAACTGCTGGTGACGATCCTGCGGCAATGCGGCGACGACCTGACCCGCGAAAACATCATGAAGCAGGCGGCCAACCTGAAGAACGTCACAGGCAGCCTGTCGCTGCCCGGCATGGTCACCAACACCTCGCCGACCGACTACCGCATCAACAAGCAGATGCAGATGATGAAGTTCAACGGCGAGCGCTGGGAGCTGTTCGGGCCGATCATCGAGGACACCGGACCAGCTGGTTAGCGGAAAGCGGAAACCGTTCACAGCCGGCGGCACGGCAGTACCGATGATTGGTTTTTGTGCAGCCGCCGGCCAGTGCCCCGGAGGGGCTTGGGGCGCGTGAGACGAAAGTCTCCCACGCGCCGAAGCGGGTCATCTTGCATTGCAAAATGGCTTCCGCCACTATTGCGGCAGCGACGACGTCCGTGGCCAAAGAAGCCGCGGTGCGATCGTCAGCTCAATGATGAACACATGAGGAACGCAGTATAATGAGGAAGAGTTTTTTCCATCTGGCCACCGGCACGGCGCTCGCGCTTGCACTGTCGGTCTCGACGGCTTCCGCGCAAAAGAAATACGACACCGGCGCGACCGATACCGAGATCAAGATCGGCCAGACCAATCCATTCTCCGGACCGGCCTCCGCCTATGCCACGATCGGCAAGACCCAGGCGGCCTATATCAAGATGATCAACGATCAGGGCGGCGTGAACGGCCGCAAGATCAACCTGGTCCAGTATGACGACGCCTATTCCCCGCCGAAGGCGGTCGAGCAGGTGCGCAAGCTGGTCGAGAGCGACGAGGTGCTGCTCACCTTCCAGCTGCTCGGCACGCCCTCGAACGCCGCCGTCCAGAAATATCTCAATTCCAAGAAAGTGCCGCAGCTCTTTGCCGCGACCGGCGCGTCGAAGTTCACCGACCCGAAGAACTTCCCGTGGACGATGGGCTTCAACCCGAACTACTTCGTCGAGGGGCGCATCTACGGTCAGTACATCCTGAAGGAATACCCCAACGCCAAGATCGGAATCCTCTATCAGAACGACGACCTCGGCAAGGACTATCAAAACGGCATCAAGGCCGGCCTCGGCGACAAGGCGGCCAAGATGATCGTCGCGGAGGCTTCCTACGAAGTCGCTGACCCGACCATCGATTCGCAGATCCTCAAGATCAAGGACGCCGGCGCGGACCTGTTCTTCTCGGCGACAACGCCGAAGCAGGCGGCGCAAGCGATCAAGAAGATCGCCGAACTCGGCTGGAAGCCGGTGCACATCCTCGACATCAACGCGACTTCGGTCGGCGCCGTCATGAAGCCGGCGGGTCTCGAAGCCTCCAAGGGCGTGATCAGCGTCAACTACGGCAAGGATCCGCTCGATCCGAGCTGGAAGGACGACCCCGGTATGAAGAAGTATTTCGAGTTCATGGCGAAGTACTATCCTGACGGCGACAAGGACTCGAGCTTCAACTCCTATGGCTACATGACCACGGAATTGCTGATCCATGTGCTGAAGGCGTGCGGCGACAATCTGACCCGCGAGAACGTGTTGAAGCAGGCCACCAGCCTGAAGAACGTCAAGCTCGACCTGCTGCTGCCGGGCATCACCGTCAACACCACACCGGACGATTATCGCGTCAACAAGCAGCTGCAAATGATGAAGTTCAACGGCGAACGCTGGGAACTGTTCGGACCGATCCTCGAGGACAAGGGCGCGGCGGGCTAGTCGCGGCGCTTCACGAGAACGATCGGCGGAAAAAGCGATCGGCGGCCCTCCGGGCCGCCGATTTTTTTAATTCACCCGCCCCTTGAGGGGGCGGGTCGGAAAAAGCACCGCACCGGGCTTCGGTAGCGGCACTACTTCGGTATCTCGCCGAACGTCTTTCCTATCGGCAGCACCGCATGGCGGATCAGGCGCGAATCCTCCACCGCGGCCTGGCGGTGCTTCACCGCTTCACGATAGACCGGATCGCGGATCATCTCGGCGAACGCTGCGACGCTTGGGTATTCGGCGATGAAGCAATGATCCCAGCGCTCCTCTTGCGGGCCGATCAGCATCAGCTCGAACCGGCCCTGCCAGACGATGCGGCCGCCGAGCCGTTCGAACACCGGGCCGCTTTCGCGCCCATAGGCTGCGTAGGCTTCCGCGCCGGACGCCTTGCGGCCGTCGGGATAGGCGGCCTCGGCGCGAAGCCGGACCAGATTGAGCATGTGAATCGGCCCCGGCCGGCCATTGGCGCGGAATTGCGCGAATACCTCCTTGGTCGGATCGATATGGCCCATGGCAGAACTTCCTCCTGATGCGTCCCATGCTTTACCGATCCTAACACGCACCGCCCCACCTCCTAATCCCGCATTAACCTTTTCGTAACCGACCCTTAAACAGCCCCCATTAATTTGCGGCGGGGCTGGTGCGAGCGGCGTTTGTGATGGCGTGGGGACGGAAAAAGAACGGCGGACGCGAGGAGCCGCTATTCGGGCTTCCGGCAGCACTCGCCGAACTGCGCCTTTCTCCGGAGGATCGCATTCCGGCCGCCTCGGACGATCACGAGAAGCCGAAAAAGCCAGTGGCCAAGCGCAAGCCCGAACAGGACGACGACGAGCCGCCGCCGCCGCGCGAGCGCAAGCCTCGCGCCGCCAAGGGCAGCGTCAAAAGCGGCGCCAAACGGCGCGCGCAACCGCGCAGGCAGTTCAGTTTCGGCCGACTGATCTATTGGGGCGCGGTGCTCGGCCTGTGGGCGACGATTGCGGTCATCGGCGTGGTGATCTGGGTCGGCGCGCATCTGCCGGCGATCCAGTCGCTGGAAATCCCGAAACGGCCGCCGACCATCCAGATCACAGGCCTTGACGGCAGCCTGTTGGCATCGCGCGGCGAAGCGCCCGGCTCCAATGTCTCCCTGAAGGACCTGCCGCCCTATCTGCCGAACGCTTTCATCGCCATCGAGGATCGCCGCTTCTATTCGCATTATGGCGTCGATCCCGTGGGCATCGCCCGCGCCGTGGTCGCCAACATCTCGCATCGCGGCGTCTCACAAGGCGGTTCGACGCTGACCCAGCAGCTCGCGAAAAACCTGTTCCTGACCCAGGAACGCACCATGGCGCGCAAGCTGCAGGAAGTGGAACTAGCGCTGTGGCTGGAGCGCAAGCACTCCAAGAGCGAAATCCTCGAGCTCTACCTCAACCGCGTCTATTTCGGCTCCGGCGCCTACGGCGTCGAGGCGGCGGCGCAGCGCTATTTCGGTAAACCCGCCAAGAACGTCACGGTCGCGGAGGCCGCGATGCTGGCCGGCCTCGTCAAATCGCCGTCGCGACTGGCGCCGAATCGCAATCCGGACGGCGCGGAGGCGCGGGCACAGGTTGTGCTGGCGGCGATGGCGGACGCCAAGTTCATCAGCGAAGCGCAGGCAAAAGCCTCGATCGGCCACGCCGCCTACAAGGTGAAGCCGGCCGGCGCCGGCACACTCAATTACGTCGCCGACTGGATCGGCGAGGTGCTCGACGACCTCGTCGGCCAGATCGACCAGAGCATCGTGGTCGAAACCACGATCGATCCAAAGCTGCAGAGCGTGGCGGAAGCCGCGATCATCGACGAACTGGCGGCCAAGAGCGTGAAATTTAACGTCACGCAGGGCGCGCTGGTGGCGATGACGCCGGATGGCGCGGTGCGCGCCATGGTCGGCGGGCGGAACTATTCCGATAGCCAGTATAACCGCGCAGTAACGGCCAAGCGCCAGCCCGGCTCGGCGTTCAAGCCGTTCGTCTACCTGACCGCGATCGAAGGGGGTCTAACGCCGGAAACCATCCGCCAGGACGCGCCGCTCGATCTCAAAGGCTGGCGGCCCGAGAACTACACGCATGAATATTTCGGCGCGGTGACGCTGACGCAAGCCCTGGCGATGTCGCTCAATACGGTCGCGGTGCGGCTCGGCCTCGAGGTCGGCCCGAAGAACGTGGTGCGGACCGCGCACCGGCTCGGCATCTCGTCGAAACTCGAGGCCAACCCCTCGATCGCGCTCGGCACCTCGGAAGTCTCGGTCATCGAACTGGTCGGGGCCTATGCGCCGTTCGCCAATGGCGGGCTCGGCGTCTCGCCGCATGTCGTGACCAAAATTCGCACCGGAGAAGGCAAGCTGCTGTACGCGCGCCAGCCAGACCAGCTCAGTCCGGTAATCGAGCCGCGCCATGTCGCCATGATGAACACCATGATGCAGGAGACCCTGCTGTCGGGCACCGCGCGAAAGGCGGAAATGCCGGGCTGGATGGCCGCGGGCAAGACCGGCACCAGCCAGGATTTCCGCGACGCCTGGTTCATCGGCTACACCGCGAACCTCGTCACCGGCGTCTGGCTCGGCAATGACGACAATTCGCCGACCAAGAAGGCGACCGGCGGCGGCCTGCCGGTGGAAGTATGGACCCGCTTCATGCGCACGGCCCATCAGGGCGTTGCCGTGGCGGCGCTGCCGAATTCGCAACGCGGCGGCTTCATGTCGAATCTGTTCCAGACGGCGTCGCAGGCCAGCGCGCCGCCTGCGCCCTCGGCGCCGACGCCTCCTGGTGCATACCGGCCGGCACCAACGCGCACCACCGCGCCGCCGCCTAATCCGAATGCGCGTCCCGAGCCGGACGCCGGACTGGACGGCTGGCTGGTGGACCGGCTGTTCGGAAGGTAGTTGCTGATGCGGGCTTCACCGTCCGCCGCTTGCGCTCAGGCCGTGCCGGCGATCCGCTCGCGGTCGGGCAGCAACATCGGTTTGATATCGGCAGCCGACAGCGGCTTACTGAACAGATAGCCCTGCATTTCAGTGCATTCCAGCCGGCGCAACGCATCGAGCTGTTGTTCGGTCTCGACCCCCTCCGCGGTCGTCGTCATGTGACGCGCCGCGGCGATCTTGACGACGGCCTGCACGATACAAGCCGACCCGTCCGGCTCGGCGACGTCCTTGATGAAGCAACGGTCGATCTTGATCTTGTCGAACGGGAAGCGCTGCAAATAGCTCAGCGAGGAGTAGCCGGTGCCGAAATCATCCAGCGCGATGCGTACGCCAAGTCCACGCAAGTGATATAGCATCGCAAGCGCGGCGTCGTCATCGCGGATCAGCACAGCTTCGGTGATTTCCAGTTCCAGCCGCCGGGCCGGAAGTCCGGAATTCGCCAGCGCCATGGCGACCTTGAGCGAGAACGTCGGACTACGAAACTGGACCGGCGAGACGTTGACCGCCACCCTGACGTCATCGGGCCAGGAAACAGCTTCCGAACAGGCCCTGTTCAAAACCCAATCGCCGAGTTCGTTGATCATTCCGGTGTCTTCGGCCACCGGGATGAATTCGGCCGGTGAGATCATGCCGCGCAGCGGGTGACGCCAGCGCAGCAGCGCTTCACAACCTGTGACCCTGCCATTCCCGAGGCTGACCAGCGGCTGATAAACAATATCGAGTCCGCCATCGGCGATCGCCTGCCGCAGATCCAGTTCCAGCATGCGCAAGGCGTGCATGCGGGCACCCATGCCGGTCTCGAAAAAGCGATGGGTCCTGCGCCCGTCGGCCTTTGCCTCATACATCGCCAGATCAGCGTTCTTCAGCAATTGATCGAGGTCCGTACCGTCCTGCGGCGCCCGCGCGATCCCGATGCTGGCGTCCGTTGTCAACAGATGCCCGAAGCAATCGTAGGGCTCCCGGATCGCCTGGTAGATCCGCGTGATCAGGTCCATGGTGTCGGCAGGGCGCTGGATCGCGGTCTGGATGATCGCGAACTCGTCGCCGCCGAGCCGGGCAACTACATCACCGGCCGCCACGCAGGATGCCAGGCGGCCGGCCACCGCCTTGAGGAGCTCATCTCCTACGGGGTGCCCGAGCGAATCGTTGATGCGCTTGAATTCGTCGATGTCGATGTAGAGCACGGCCAATTGCCGGCCCGGCGAGATGTTCTTTAGCTCATGGTCGAGGCGTTCACGGAACAGCACCCGGTTGGGCAGATCGGTCAACGCATCGTAGTGCGCCATGTGCGCAATGCGGTTTTCGACGCGCTTGCGCTCGGTAATGTCCTCCACCGTGGCAACCCAGCCGCCGCCCTCGATCCCCTTGCCGACGACCTGGATCGAACGTCCGTCAGACATGGTCACGACGGTCGGAGAATCGTTTCCGGCGGCAATGTTACGGAGGAAGGTCGTGCGGTATTCCTCGACGCCCATGGCGAGCGAGCCGGTATCCCTGCGATGGGCGATCACCTCGCGGAAGCTGCAGCCTGGCTTGACGACCAGCGGCGACATACCCATCGTTTTCGTGAATTGCTGATTGCAGATCACCACCCGTTCCGAGGCATCGTAAAGGATCAGGCCCTGCGCCATGTTGTTCACGGCGACATCGAGCCGTTGCTTTTCGAGGGCCTCCAATTCCTGCGCCCGCCGCAGCTTTTGATTGAGCTCCTCGATGTCGCGCCGCTGCAGTTCGAGCGACGAAGCAGTGTGGTTCAGCACCGTCATCAGGCTGCCGAGTTCCCCGCCGGGATAAGGCGGGGCGACACGCGCCGTGAGATCGCCGGCGCCGAGGCGGCGTGCCATCTTCGCGATACGTCCGATCTGTGAACGGATGCCGAATTCCGCGAACAGGCCCACCCCGGCGAACAGTACGATCGACAGAATACCGAGCGCGCTCATGTCTTCGGCAAGGCGCCGCTCGGCGGCGGCGACGAGTTCGGACTTCGAGCGGCCCAACAACACATGCAAGGCTACGCCCCCGACGGCTACCGTATGGGCCGTCGCCCAGATTTCAGCGTCGCCACCGTGCCCGGCCAGCTCTCGGGTGGTGGCGGCATTTTCCAGCGCCAGCCGAAGCTTGCCAGACCCTGCAATGGATGCGCCGGGCTGTTCGTCGGTCCGATGCAGCGCCGGCGATCGGACGAAAACAGTACCCTTGTCGTCGACCAACAGAAACTCGACCCCCGGCGGCAAGTTTTCGATCTGCTCCTTCATCAGCTTGTTGAGATCGAGCGAGGCCAGAAGGACGAACCGCAGCTGCCGCGCTTCATCATAGGCCGGATAGGCAATCTGGAGCACAGCCGCCCCGGTGAGCCGACCGAATGCCGGCTCGATTGCCGCCGTATCGGGGTTCGTCAGCGCGCGCTGGAAGTACCTGCGATCACGCAGATCGAGCACCCGCCCGGTGTTCAGAGAGTCGCAGAACAGGCTGCCGTCGGGGTTGATGGTCAGGATGCCTGTAAAGTCCGGATTCTTGCCGAGAACTTCGGAGAGGAATTTCGAGCAGGAGGCCTTGTCGCGGCTGCCGAGGTCGCGCGACCGGGACAGGCCGAAATGGAGCTGGGTCGTTCCCTGAACCTTGGCGTCGATACTCGCCGCCATACCGCGCGCCGTCGTCGCCAGGCCGTTCACCGCAGCCGAGATCTCTTTGCCTCGATCCTGATAGTATCGCCCGCCGACAAGGATGGCGGGCACGAGCAAGGTTCCAAGGATCAGCAGCAGGAGCCGAACGCGGATACTCATGGCGGCACACCCATGGTTTGGGCGACCACCCGAACCTGTAAACGACGGAAATTCTTCGCGACGTGACCAGGACGTCGAGACCATTGGCGGCGGCCATGCATGGGCCGGTAGCCATTTAATGCCCGAAACTACCCGTCGATAGATCTCCGACCCGTTAACTTGCGGTTCCGTAGCTTTACGGAGGCGCACGGCAACTCCGCCTTGGGATTTGGCGGAGCGTCGCGCGATACTGGCGCTGCAGAGGGAGCGTAGAGAGCTTAGTCCTCGACCCCGTAACGATGCAGATCGTTGCCGTGGGTATCGAGCCAGCGCTTGGCGCGTTCGACATGGCTGCAGATGCGGGCGCAGACGCGCCAGAACCGCGGCGAGTGGTTCATCTCGACGAGATGCGCCACTTCATGGGCCGCGAGATAGTCCAGCACAAAGGGCGGCGCGAGGATCAGCCGCCAGGAATAGGACAGCGATCCAGCCGACGTGCATGACCCCCAGCGGCTCGACTGGTCGCGGATCGACACCCGCCTGACCCGCACACCGAGTTCGGCCGCATAGGCGAGTGAGGCCTTGTGCAGGTCCTTGCGCGCTTCGCGCTTGAGAAAGTCGTGGACACGCCGGTCCATGTGCTCGACGTCGCCGGCCACGCACAGTATTTTGTCGCCGCTGTCGCGGGTTTCGGTCCACACCGTGCCCCGCTCGCCGGCGCGGTGCACGATTTTGTGCGGCACGCCGCGCAACGGGATGACCGTTCCAGCCTGAAACGGTGCGGCCTTCGGCAAACGGCCGAGACGCGCGGCGATCCAGCCGCCATGAAGCCGTGCAAAGTCCCTGGCTTCCACGAGCGTGCCGCGTGGCGGCATGGTCAGGATGGCTTCACGGTCGGTGGGATGGATGCGCAACGTGTAACGCCGCGCGCGGCGATGCCGGCGCAGCCTGATCGCAAACACTTGCGAGCCGTGCTTGACCAAAATTGTCGCGGGTTCGGCAGGCCGCCGATAAAGGAGGGCGCGAGTAGCCATGTCTTGGAGTCCGGGGAGTAGGAGTTCGCCCGGATTCTGCCATATCCGACGCCAAGGGAATCTCATTGAAATTGCTCGGCGGAAAAACAAATCATTTGCCCAATATACAGGGGCCTAACGCCAAATGACCCCTACCGGCAGGGGCTGGAACCTTAATTTTTTGATGGAACCGGGGGCCAAAACCGCCTTCAAGGAGTGAGTCTGAACTCACCCCTTGATTCGGCCCGAAACGGGAATGTTTGAATCTATTCAGCGGCTTATCGGGAGCCCGGAATCCTCGGCCCCGCCGTCGTTATTCGGCCGCCGAAACCAGTTTCGGCTTGGTACTGGCCGCCGTCATCATGAAATCGGAGATCCGCGGAACAATTTCTGAACGGAATCGCGATCCATTGAACACGCCGTAATGTCCAACGCCCTTTTGCACGTAATGCACGCGGCGATGTTCCGGAATCGCGGGACAAAGCGCGTGTGTCGCTTCGGTTTGGCCAATACCGGAGATGTCGTCGTTCTCGCCCTCCACCGTCATCAGCGCCACGCGGCGGATCTTCGACGGATCGACCGGCTTGCCGCGATGGGTCATCTCGCCTTTCGGCAGCAAGTGCTTCACGAACACGACATCGACGGTCTGCAGGTAATACTCGGCGGTCAGATCCATCACTGCGAGGTATTCGTCGTAGAACTCACGGTGCTTGTCGACCATGTCGCCGTCGCCCTTCACCAGATTGTTGAACAGGGCCTTGTGCGCATCGGTGTGACGATCGAGATTCATGGTGATGAAGCCCGAAAGCTGCAGGAATCCCGGATAGACGTCGCGCATCACGCCGGGATGCGGGAATGGCACCTTGGTGATGACATGGTTGCGAAACCATTCGATGCCGCGTTCGGCCGCCAGATTGTTCACCGAGGTCGGATTGCGGCGGGTATCGATCGGACCGCCCATCAGCGTCATCGATAGCGGCACGAAGGGATCGCGCGCGGCTTCCATGACGGAAACCGCCGCCACGACAGGCACCGAAGGCTGGCACACCGCGATCACATGCATGTTGCCGCCGAGCGTCTGCAGCATCTCGATGACGTAATCGACATAGTCGTCGAGATCGAAGCGGCCCTCGGTAAGCGGGACCATGCGCGCGTCGGTCCAGTCGGTGATGTAGACTTCATGCGTCGGCAGGAACGCCTCGACCGTGCCGCGCAGCAGCGTCGCGTAATGGCCGGACATCGGCGCCACGATCAGCACGCGCGGATGAGGTGCACGCAGCGGCCGGGTCAGCTTGCGATCGAAATGCAGCAGGCGGCAGAACGGCTTTTCCCAGATCGAGCGGACTTCGACCGGCGTGCGAACGCCGTTGACCTCGGTGGTGTCGAGGCCCCATTCCGGCTTGCCGTAACGACGGGTGGTGCGTTCGAACAGTTCGCAGGCCGCGGCGATCGATTTGCCGAACTCGGTATGCGACCAGGGATTCAGCGGGTTCTGAAACAATATCTTGGTTGCGTCGGTGACCGCGCGTGCCGGGTTGAGCGACGCGTGGCCCATTTCGTACATCCAGTACATCGGCGTCGTAAGCGCCGGACTGCCTTCGGCTACCAGGGGCGGTGCGCCGCCAAACTCACCAATCGGCATGTTGTTCTGACCTCTGTTTGCGTCGCAGCATAGTGCAGAATGCGTAATAATGCGTCAATGGACCGATTAGTTACGCAGGCCGGCCAAAAGGCTCAAAAGCACGGGAAAGCACGGGAAAGCACGGGAATTCGCGACTTATTCACCACCGCCGAGCAAAGATCCGTGGTGCTTGGCGCTTCGTAAAAGGGCAAGGAAGCTGGCAAAGGAGGCAGCGAACAACACCGCGTTGATGCCGAGCGACCAGAGCATCAGGTCGGCCCTGAACAAATGGTCGATCAGCAGCGACCGCATTCCCTCGAACACATAGGTCGGCGGCAGCGTCCAGGCGACGGCCTGCAGCCAGAACGGCAGCACCGCCACCGGATAATAGACGCAGGCGAGCGGCATCAGGCCGAACATCAGTGTCCAGACGATGCTCTCGGCCCCGAGGCCGTTGCGCAGCACCAGGCCGGAAACAAAAATCCCGACCGACCAGCTGGTGAAGATCAGGTTGCAGAAGAAAGCGATCAGCGGCAGCCCGATCGCGAAGAAATTAAAATCAAAGAAGAACAGCGCCAGCAGCGTCATCGGGATCACGCCGATCGCGAGCCGGATCAGGCTCATGATCATCAGCGAGATCAGGAATTCGATCGGCTTCAGTGGACTCATCATCAGGTTGCCGAGGTTGCGCGCCCACATTTCCTCGAGAAACGAGATCGAAAAGCCGAGCTGGCCACGGAACAGGATGTCCCACAGGATGACCGCACCGATCAGCGTGCCGCCGGCGCGGGCGAAGAAACTGTCGTTCTGCGCGATGTAGCTCTGCAGAAATCCCCAGGTGATGATCTGCAGCGCCGGCCAGTAGATCAGCTCCAGTAGCCGCGGCCAGGACGACATCAGCAGATACCAATAGCGCAGCACCATGGCCTGGATGCGGTGGATCGAGATTCCGCGATGAGAGGCGGTCCTGACGGCGACTTCGTTCATGGCGCCACGTCCCGCACCCGCCCGCGCGCGACGTCGAGGAATACTTCTTCCAGCGTCGCCCGGTTATAGCGCACCAGGATCTGGTCCGGGCTGTCGTCGTCCTCGATGCGGCCGCGCTTCATGATGATGACGCGGTCGCACAGCCGCTCCACCTCCAGCATGTTGTGCGACGCCAGCAGGATGGTGGCGTCATGGGCCTTGCGGTAATCCTGCAAATGCTGCCGCACCCAGTCGGCGGTATCAGGATCGAGCGACGCCGTCGGCTCGTCGAGCAGCAACAGCTCCGGCTGGTTGATCAGCGCCTTGGCCAGCGCGACGCGGGTCTTCTGCCCGGCCGAGAGCTTGCCGTTGGCGCGGTCGAGGAAATCCTTGAGGTCGAGATCGGAGGCAAGCTGATCGATACGCTCGCGTAAATTCTCCACCGCATAGAGCTTGCCGAAAATGGTCAGGTTCTGCCGCACCGTCAGCCGCATCGGCATGTCGACATAGGGGCTCTCGAAATTCATCCGACCGAGCACCTCGGCGCTCTGCTCGGGCATCGGATGGCCCAGCACCTGGACGCGGCCGGACGTCGGCAGCACCAGTCCCATGATCATGGCAATGGTCGTAGTCTTGCCGGCGCCGTTACCGCCGAGCAGCCCGGTGATGCTGCCGCGCGCGATCCGGAACGAGACGTCGTCCACCGCACGGTTGGTCTTGTAGAGTTTGACCAGGTGCGCGACGTCGATCGCGGCGGAGCTTTCCGGCCCGGCCCCGGCCGGCTGCGCAGGTGTGGCGTCGCTGTTGACCATTTCGGGACGTTCATTGGGCCATCGGGGCTGAGAGTGCAAGGGAAGCTCGTCATGCCCGGGCTTGTCCCGGGCATCCACGTCTTATCGGTGTCGCAGCAAGAAAGACGTGGATGGCCGGGTCAAGCCCGGCCATGACGGAGAAAGCGAACCGGACCCCGCCAATTTGTGATCGCGACCGCGCGCAGCTAAACTCCAGCCATGTCCGACTTCGCCGCCTCCGATTTCCGCCTGCCGCAGCGCTATGTCCGCCTCGACACCATTCTTCGGCTGCGCTGGCTGGCGGCGCTCGGTCAGCTCACCGCGATCTTCATCGTGGCGCAGGGGCTGGAATTCGACTTTTCCGTCGTTGGCTGCGTCGCCGTCGTCGGCGTCTCGGCGCTGCTCAATCTCGCGCTGCAGATCGCGTTCAATCCGATGCAGCGGCTGGAGCCGTTCCATGCCGCGGGACTACTGGCGCTCAACATCGTCGAATTGGCCGCGCTGCTGTTCCTGACCGGAGGATTGCAGAACCCGTTCTCGTTCCTGTTCCTCGGCCCGGTCCTGATCTCGGCGACGGTGCTGCCGATCCGGCTGACGATCGGGCTCGGCCTGCTCGCAGTCGCCTGCGCCTCGGCGCTGGTGTTCTTCCATCTGCCGCTGCCCTGGGACAGCGAAGACCCGCTGGTGCTGCCGCCGATCTATCTGTTCGGAGTCTGGCTCTCGATCGTGCTCGCGATCGGCGTCACCAGCCTCTATGCATTCCAGGCCGCCGAGGAAGCGCGAAAGCTGTCCGATGCGCTGGCCGCAACCGAACTGGTGCTGACGCGCGAGCAGCATCTGACCCAGATCGACGGGCTGGCGGCTGCCGCCGCGCATGAACTCGGCACGCCGCTGTCGACCATCTTCCTGATTTCGCGCGAGCTGGAAAAGACCATTGATGCCGACAACCCAATGGCATCCGACATGAAAACCCTGCGCGAGCAGGCGCAGCGCTGCCGCGACATCCTGGCCAAGATCACCCAATTGTCCTCTTCCGGCGCGCCGTTCGACCGCATGAAGCTGTCGACGCTGATCGAGGAAGCGGTGGCGCCGCACCGCGATTTCGGCGTCGCCATCAAGGTGCGGCTAGCTGTCGCAGCTACGCGCGAGCCGGTCGGCGCGCGTAACCCGGCCGTCCTCTACGGCGTCGGCAACATCCTGGAAAACGCCGTTGACTTCGCCCGGACCACGGTGGAAGTGAACGCGTGGTGGAACGCGGACACGGTCGAGATCGTCATTTCCGACGACGGGCCAGGCATCGCGCCCGACATGCTGAAGCGGATCGGGGAACCCTATTTATCAAGGCGCCGCAGCGCCGATGAGGCTCATCGCGAACGCGCCGGGCTGGGCCTTGGCGTGTTCATTGCCCGCACGCTGCTGGAGCGCACCGGTGCCAAGGTATCGTTCTCGAACCGGACCTTTCCCGACCACGGCGCCGTCGTGCAAATCGCCTGGCCGCGGGCCCGCTTCGAAGCCGAGCAAACCGCTACCGAGCCGACCGATTAAGGTAAAGGGCGCCGGTCAACCCTTTGGGACTTGGCAGTGCAGGATTGCGCGCCATATGTTCATCATCTGCAACCGCATGGGAACCCGACCTTGAACGCCATTGCCGAACTGACCGATCTTGCCGACCGCTCGCTATTGATCGTGGAGGACGACAAGCCGTTTCTGGAGCGCCTGTCGCGCGCGATGGAAACCCGCGGCTTCGCGGTCACGTCCTGCGACACCGTGACCGACGGACTGGCGCAGATCAACAAGGCCGCACCGGCCTTCGCCGTGGTCGACCTTCGGCTCGGCGACGGCAACGGGCTCGACGTGGTCTCGGCATTGAAGCGCAAGCGCCCCGAGGCGCGCGCCATAGTGCTGACCGGCTACGGTAACATCGCCACCGCCGTCACGGCCGTGAAGATGGGCGCGGTGGATTATCTCTCCAAGCCCGCCGACGCCGACGACGTCGTCGCAGCGCTGCTCGCCAGCGGCACCGACAAATCCGAACTGCCGTCAAACCCGATGTCGGCGGATCGCGTGCGCTGGGAACACATCCAGCGCATCTACGAAATGTGCAATCGCAACGTCTCGGAAACCGCGCGCCGGCTCAACATGCACCGCCGCACGTTGCAGCGGATTCTGGCGAAACGCGCGCCACGGTAGTTTTCAAGGTGTGACGATCTCGGTTCTCGTGATGGCCGGGCTTGTACCGGCCATCCACGTCTTTGCCGCAGCGAGATCGTAAGACGTGGATGCCCGGGACAAGTCCGGGCATGACGACGAGGCAAAACTAAAACTCCCCATGACCCTGCGGATCGACCAGGCGGTTGATCCGTTGCGCCGCCGCCATTGCAAACCGCACCGTCATCGATTTCCGCGTCGCCGCCGGCAGGCGATGCTCCGGCGCTTCGCAATGCAGGTGCGCGCCATAGGCGTCGGCGATGATCAGACCGGTGTCTTCGGGAAAAATCTCGCAGGGAAGGTCCCGTGTGAAAGCGAAGAGCAGCCGGTCGCAATGCATCCGGTAGTGCTGCCATTTCTGGTCGGCGCGCAAATCCTCCAGCGATGATTTGATCTCGACGATCCAGATTTCGCCCTTGTCGTTCAACGCCACCAGGTCAGCGCGCCGCCCCGAGGGCAGCGGCAATTCGCTGATGCAGGAGAAGCCAAGCGAGCGCAACAGCCGCGCCGTGCCGCGCGCGATCGCCAGTGCCGTCTCAGACTGGCGGCGATCCGGCGGCGGCACGAGGCTGATCTGGCGGACGGATGATTCCATGACGTGAACCCTATCCGATTTCATTGCGACCACGAAGCAGCGATGCCAAGTCCGGCGCAAAGCCGGCCATAAATTTGTCTGTAGCCAGCCATTTTTGTGACCTCGGTGCACCGCGAAGCCAGGAAGACCTTGCTTCCGAGGAACAAGAGGCTGGAGGGAGATCCAACGATGCCGCGCATCGCACCAACCGCCTTTGCCTTTTCCTTTGCCTTGGGCCTCACCGCCCTGTCGCTGTCATCAGGCCTGTCTTCGGCCGTGGCAAAGCCCACCGTCGAAGTGGCGTTCGTGCTCGACACCACGGGCTCGATGGGCGCCCTGATCGACGGCGCCAAGCGCAAGATCTGGTCGATCGCGACCGCGATCGTCGATTCCAATCCGGACGCCGATATCCGCATGGGCCTGATCGCCTATCGCGATATCGGCGACGATTACGTCACCCAGAAGGTCGACCTAACCACCGACATCCAGGATCTCTACGCGCGCCTGCTCGAACTGAAGGCGCGCGGCGGCGGCGATTGGCCGGAAAGCGTCAACGAGGCGCTCGATGTCGCCGTCAACAAGCTGCAATGGACCTCCGGCGGCGACACCAGGCGGATCGTGTTCCTGGTCGGCGACGCACCGCCGCACATGGATTACGTGCAGGACACCAAATATCCGGTCACGCTCCGGGTAGCGAAGCAGAAAGACATCATCGTCAACGCAGTGCTGGCCGGCGACGCCCGCGACACCGAGCGGGTGTGGCGCGACATCGCCCAGAACGGCAACGGCCGATTCATCCCGATCCCGCAGGACGGCGGCCAGGTCGTCGTCATCGAGACACCCTATGACGAGGAGATCATCATCCTGCAGCGCGAGATCAACGGCACCGTGATCCCCTACGGGCCGAAAGCCCTGCAGAAGCGCACCGAAGGCAAGACCAAGCAATTGTCGGAGGTCGCGGCCGCCGCCCCCGCGCAGGCCTCGGAGATGGCGAGCTATCTCAACAAGCGTTCCAAGGCGACGTCGGAGGCCATCACCGGCGACGGCGACCTCGTCGCCGACATATCTGCCGGCCGCAGCAAGCTTTCCACCATCAAGGAGGAAGAGCTGCCCGACAATCTGCGCGCGTTGAAACCCGCGCAGCGCAGCGAGGAAGTCGACAAGCAGATGAACCAGCGCAAGGCGCTCAATGAAAAGCTGGCGGCACTGGTGGCCAAGCGCGACAAATACGTCGCCGACCAGCGCGCCAAGGCTCCGCCGAAAGCGTCGTCGTTCGACCGTGTCGTGGAGGATACGCTGAAGGCGCAGATCAAGCGGTGAGCTAGCCCGCATTCCATCAACGAGTCGTCCCGGCCTTGGGCCGGGACGGCCGAGCTTAGACGTGCCGGCCCACGGCGAGCTGATAGATCGTCATCATCACCTCGAACAGGATCAGCAGCACGATAATCACTTCAAGCCGCAACGAACGCCGCGTATCGATGATGTCGGTCAGCACCTGCGCGCTCTCGGCGATCACGGCGAGCTTGCGGTTCAGCGATTCCGCGCGTTCCTTGAGTTCATACTCGTCCTCCAGCCGGGCATAGAGCCGCTCCAGATGCGGCTTGTCCCAGAGCACGTCGGGCTTCTCTTCCACTTCGACTGGGCCCGACACCCGGTGCCGCACCAGCAGCGCGTTACCGATATTTTTCAGGATCGAACGGCGGCTGCCGCGCATCCGCCCGCTCCGCGCCAGTTCCCGCGCGAAAGGTTCGGTCGTATCGAAGACGCTGGCCACCTCGCGTTCGTGCCGGGCCAGGACGACGCTCTTCGCCAGCGCCTCGCCGATCAGGATCAGCCGTTCGGGCGAAAGGCTCTGCAGGCAGATCGGGCCGCCGGGGGGAATCTGATCCTCCCGGTCCGGCGCCAGCTCGATAATGGCGATTTCCTCGTCACGCCGCGCAGACTTCCCCGTCATGCGATGGTCCAGGCCGCGAAGGAATTCCTCCTCTTCAAGCGCATTCAGCCCGATCAGAACCACCACGCCGTAGCGGAAAAGTATCGCGATGCCATTCGCATTGACGCGAAACGCGAGCGGTGTCGTCGCCAGGACATCGCCGCGCTCGAGACCGGACGTATTCAGACGCTCGCTGACAAAGAAGGCGCGGGCCGTGATGCGGGACCCGACCGACGGTGATTTGGAAGGCTGGTCCATGAATTGTGCATCCCGGCGGCAATTGCGATCTGACTGATGCGATTTCCGGCTTTCGCTACTAAATACCCGTCTGCGAAACTCTATCACGGGCGGTGTCCGACCACATATCGTTCCCGTGCATGTTGACCCCTCTTCACGGTGGAATATGGTGCCACGCATGGATGACAAAACCGAGACCCAAGCAGAGAACCAGTCCAAGGCCGGCGCGATGATCGTGCCGGTCACGCTGTTCGAGCAGAACTGCACCATCATCTGGCACGAGCCGTCCAAGAAGGCCGTGGTGATCGACCCCGGCGGGGACGTTCCCAAGATTCTGGAGGCGATCGAGCAGAGCGGCGTCACGGTGGAGAAGATCTGGCTGACCCACGGCCATATCGACCATGTCGGCGGCGCGGCCGAGCTACGCGACGCGCTGCAGGTCAAGATCGAGGGGCCGCATATCGCCGACAAATATCTGCTCGATAACGTCGTGAGCAGCGGCGAACGTTTTGGCATGACCGGGGTACGCAATTTCGGTCCCGACCGCTGGCTCGACGAGGGCGATCAGGTCTCGATCGGGGACCTCACCTTCGACATCCTGCATTGCCCCGGCCACTCACCGGGCAGCGTGGTGTTTTTCAACAAGGAATTGCGCTTCGCCCATGTCGGCGACGTCTTGTTCAACGGCTCGGTCGGACGCACGGATTTGCCCGGCGGTAGCCACGCCACGCTGATCAGCTCGATCAAGGACAAGCTGCTGCCGCTCGGCGACGATGTCGGGTTCATCTGCGGCCACGGCGCCGGCTCCAGCATCGGCCAGGAGCGGATGACCAATCCTTTCATTACCGGCGAGATGTGAGCTGAAAGCTGCCGCCTGACTGTAAAAACGTCAAGCTACTTCATCAATCCTGCCGCGGTGAGCGCGCGGGTGATGACGCCGCCGACATCGATGCCGCGGCGTCTCGGTTCGTGCGGCACCGGTTTGGTCTGGCGAACGGGCTTGTGCGTTTTCGACCACAGCGTAGCGGCCAGAACGGACGACTGCAGCGACTCGGTTGCAGCGGATTTGACGACCTTAGCCGCCACCGCTGGTTCGACCGTCTCCTCAGCTGGAATGAGGCGGGCGGTGAGGCCGAAAAAACTCGCGATGTGATAGGACGACGAGATTCCCGCTTCGATCAGGAATGCGCCTTCCGCACCGTAGGGCTCGTCATTGCCGGCGAGCCCCAGCGGCGTGCCATGAGCCATATCAGTGATGGTGTAGGACTCCACGACGGTCTCGCCGTCGGCATTCCACCACACCTCGCGCGGATGGCCGTCGACATCTCCGACCGACATCGGCGCGGACGGCAGGCCGTGGACGTCGAGCCATTGCTTGACGATCTCGTTGGCGTTGCCGGGATTCACGGTTCGGTCGGCGCTGCCATGCCACACCGACACCTTTGGCCACGGCCCGCTATGCTTGGAGGCCTTGCGTACGAGATCGCCCAGTTTGTCGGCGGGACGCTGCGTCGACTGCATCATGCCACCGAGCGCCTCGCGCACGTTGCTGGCGATGCCGAAGGGAAGGCCGGCGATAATGGCGCCGCCTGCGAACACTTCCGGATAGATCGCGAGCATCACCGACGTCATCGCGCCGCCGGCGGAAAGGCCGGTGATATACACGCGGCCGGGATCGATATTGTGATCGGCGGCCATCCGCGCGACCATCTGCCGGATCGAGGCGGCCTCGCCGCGGCCGCGCGCGACATCGCCCGGATTGAACCAGTTGAAACAGGTGTTGGCGTTGTTCGCGGCCTGCTGTTCGGGCATCAGCAACGCAAACCCGTAGCGCTTGGCGAGCGTCGACCAGCCGGCGCCGAACTCGTAAGCCGCCGCGGTCTGCCCGCAGCCGTGCAGCACGACGACGAGCGCAGGCGCGCGCGGTAGCTGCTCCGGCACATAGGCAAACATCTTGAGCGCGCCAGGATTGGTGCCGAAGTCGCTCATTTCGACGAGCGGAGACTGCCCCGCCGTCGGAGCGGCGCGGCCATACATTCCCAAGCCATTGAACCCATTCAGCTTCGGGAAATGGCGCAAGAATTCGACATTCTTCGCAAGCGACAAGATGGCTCCTGGGGTGATTTTACTCTGGGATCAACGTTACCCTGCCCAGATAGTTGCTGCACTGCAAAATAAAAAGGCCGTGCACTGTCATTCCCCACAATCAAATTTTGGCAGTTGACGTTAATTTGTCATCTTGTGACGCAGCGCATCCATGTCAGGGCGGCGTAGGTGCCAATCTACAGCGGATGTTTTCAGGCCCCGGTCATCCCGGTGATTACCCGGAGGCAAGTGTTCACCTCCCGCGATCGCGGTCGGGAACCAGCGCGTTTGGCCGGAGAATTCAAACAGCCGACGGCTCCAGCGACCCCGTCAGCGAGGCGCGCTGCGACAGTTCGATCCAGTTGCCGTCGGGATCGCGCACCATCGAAATCCTCGCCGTGGTGCCGAGCGTGACCGGCGCGCGCGCCTCGCGGCCGCCATGCGCCAGCACGTAAGCGTGCTCGCGATCGACCTCAAAGACCTGGAAGGTGATGTAGCGCCAGCCCTTGCCCTCGAACGCAGCATCCGCGGGGGCATCTGCCGCCTGTTCGACGATCAGCACGGTATCACCCGCCAGAAAGGTCGCCACGCCATCGACCGCCATACCTTCCGGCAGGCCGAGCGCCTCGGTGCAGAATCTGCGATGCGCCGCAACGTCGCGGACGCCGAGGCGGATGCCGATCCGCTCGATTCCCAAGTAGCCTTTCGGCACCAGCGTGACGCGGTTGCCGTCCGGATCGGTCATTGGCTGCGGTGCGGCGACATCTTCGCGCACGATCAGCAGCTCGCGGTATCCGGACGGCGGATTGTCCGGCAGCGGTTCATACACCTGGTTGATCTTCAGGATCGAACCGCAGAGATCGTGGCGGTGCTGCTTGTAGCCGCGGCGGATCGGCTGGGTGTAGTCGAACGGCAGGCCGATCTCGTTTTGCCAGAACGCCAGCGCCGGCGGCGCGTTGTTGGTGGCAAAGCCGATATCGATGCGGGGTTTGGCGAGCTTCATCTCGGCCTTCGTCGGCAAGAGGGACAAAATTCCGGCCGACGGTAAGGCAGCCGCCTTCGCGCGACAACCATGCGCTGGCGGCGGGGTTCTCGGCATTGCCTTGCCCTGCCCCAGCCCCTAACCTTGGCGGCGAGCAATTCCAAAAGAACAATATTTTTCGGAGAGAACCACCCATGGCACGCCTGAAATTCGGCGCCTTTCTCGCCCCGCACCACCCGATCGGCGAGAATCCGCTGCTCCAGTTCCGCCGCGACCTCGACTTCGTCGAGCAGATCGACACGCTCGGCTATGACGAGTTTTGGTGCGGCGAGCACCATTCCTCGGGCTGGGAAATGATCGCCTCGCCGGAGATGTTTTTGGCCGCCGCCGGCGAACGCACCAAGCGCATCAAGCTCGGCACCGGCGTGGTCTCGCTGCCCTATCACCATCCCTACAACGTCGCGCAGCGCATGGTGCAGCTCGACTGGATGACGGGCGGCCGCGCCCTCTTCGGCTCCGGCCCCGGCGCGCTGGCCTCGGACGCGCACACGCTCGGCATCGACCCGATGACGCAGCGCGACCGCCAGGACGAGGCGATCGCCATCATCCGCCGCCTGTTCAAGGGCGAGCGCGTCACCGCCAAGAGCGACTGGTTCACCATGCAGGACGCCGCACTGCAATTGCTGCCGCTGCAGGAGGACATGCCGTTCGTCGTGGCCTCGCAGATCTCGCCGTCGGGCATGACGCTGGCCGGCAAATACGGCATCGGCATCATCTCGCTCGGCTCGATGTCGACGCAGGGCCTGATGGCGCTGCCGACGCAATGGAGCTTTGCCGAGGACGCCGCGAAGAAGGCCGGCACGACGGTCAGCCGTTCCGACTGGCGCGTGCTCTTGAGCTGGCACATTGCGGAAACTCGCGAACAGGCGCAGCGCGAGGCAGGCCAGGGCCTGATGCGCTGGCACAATGAATATACCGTCCGCACGCTGCAACGGCCGGGGGTGGAGCCGTTCACGTCACCCGAGGACGCGGTGGAGAAGACCGCGGGTGGCGAGAACGCCGCTTCCACCATTGGCACGCCCGATGACCTCGTCAAAACCATCAAGAACCTGATCCATGTCTCGGGTGGTGTCGGCGCCATCATCGGCTTCGTGCATGACTGGGCCAATCCGGAAAACACCCGCCGGAGCTGGGACATGGTGGCGCGCTACGTGATTCCGGAAATCAACGGCTACGTCGCAAAACT